>CALZGI010000284.1 GCA_945786855.1 Thermodesulfovibrionia bacterium
AACCTGATGTTCTGTGTAAACCGGGTACTGACGTCCACATCTCCAGGAAGGATATCTGACTTGGAAGGTACCAGGAGGACATCGTCAAAAGTAAGTCCGACTTTTACGTTTTCATCTAACATAACTGCGCTCCTCAATTAAAAAAACGGTTAATGTGTTCAATATTGTTTATTGCACTGGCCACCCAAAACAATTATTGAACCATATTAAGCAACTTTGAACTATATTTGAATTCCTGTTTTAAAGTTTTATTTCAATATATGATTTTTCTCTCAGCTCTGCTTTCCATTCACGGTATTTCTCTTCAAAGGTCCTTTGAAAGAGGGCTTCCTTGATTTCACTTTTGATCTTATCGAGATCGCCGCCTTCAACTTTATCTTCAAGCTTAATTATATGGAGACCCGCAGAACTCCAGAAGGGATTACTCACTTCTCCTATATGCAATTCAGCAGCCGCGTCTTCGACCTCTTTGAGGGCACTTCCCCGGCGTATAAAACCAAGATCACCGCCGAATTCACTGCTCGGATCTTCGGAATATTCTCGGGCGAGCTGTGCAAAATCCTCACCGCCCCGGATCCTGTTCACGATCTCCCGGGCCCTGGCCTCCAGAGCTTTTTTCTCAGTACTCACCCCGGGCAAAACAAAGAAAATCTGACGTATCCTGAGCTTTTCTTCAACATCATATTTGTCCATGTTTTCATTATAATGCTGCTCCGCCTCTTTATCAGAAACAACAACATTGTTTCTGACTGCAAAATTAATCACCTTTTGCAGAAGAATCTGGTCTCCAAGCCTTTTCCTGTAGTCCTCCCGGTTCAGCCCTTCGTTCTTCAGAGAGTTCATCAGATCTTCTTCAGTCAAACCATACTTCTTCCTGATATCGTTAATTGCACCATCTATTTCCGATTCACTCACATCAAGGTCCATTCTATGGGCCACCTGAAGCTGCAGCTTCATCTCAATTAAACCATTTAAAACAGGCCGTTCCAGCTCCCTTATTTTTTCCTGCCGTTCCGTTCCCGTCATCCCGCTCAGCATCTGCCTTCCATCAATAATGATGGTATTCATCAGCTCACTCCAGGTAATGACTTCCTCATTCACCGCTGCAACAATCCTGTCAAGAAGAGATGCGCTGAAGGCCTTCTGAATACCCGCAGGCTGAATCAAAGACAGGATAACCATAAGGGATACTAGTATGGATATTTTTTTTCTCATGCAAGAAATCTCCCAGCAACTTTTTCCCTGGAACCAGGGGGAATGCAAATTCTACCTGCAACAGAATGCTCTGAGGCACTCAATTTAGACAAAGGCAATTATGACATGGTTCAAAGCCATAATTCAAGGAAGAAGTTGAAATATCAGGCTGGATATGATGAATATGCTTTATTTATTTTTCAGCAAGGATAATTTACTCTGACATTTGACAGAGAAACCCTCTCAGGGGGAGAGAAAGAGTGCACTTTCACTCACAATTTTCCAGCCATTTCCTTACAGTGTTGATGCTTCAACACTCACTCCAGGAATGAAAGCAATTGCTCTGAAAGCTTGACGCTCGAAAATTTCTCAAGAACCAGTGCAAGGCCATTTGCACCGCAATCTTCCCCCAATTGCCGGTCATTGTAAAATTTCAGGATCCCATTGATGAATGCTTCTTCATCGCCGGGGGGGATACATTCCCCGATACGATAGGTGCGTACAACCTCTGCAATTTCTCCGGTATTTGCGAGAACCACAGGTTTGGCGCAGGCCATGTAGGTAAACATCTTGACGGGGAGAGCCATATCATTATGGGGATGGTTTGTGTTGGCATTTATCCCGAGATGAGAAAGGTTGATATAATCGTTGAGCTCAATTGAAGATACGGGAGGGGCCATGATGACATTCTTCAGTCCACGCTCTTCCACCAGTCTCGCAAACTCATCCCGCCGGGCTCCCCCTCCGACTATGAGAAATAAAATATCACCATAGCCTTTCAGCCGGTCAGCACACCCCGCCATGATGTCAAGGTCCTGTAAAAGCCCGAGCGTTCCGGCATAAATTATTACAAATGTATCCTGCCCTATCCCGAGGGTTTCAGCCAGCCTTTCATTCCTTGGCTGACGCGTAAAGACATTGGTATCCACTCCGTTTGTTATCACAGAGACTTTTTCTGAATGTATGCCTTTTGAAAGGATGTTCTTTTTGACTCCACCGGTAACGGCTATGATTTTCGCAGCCTTCTCATACAGGAACATTTCAAGCTTCTCCAGGACAGCAATTACTTTTCCTCTTTTCATATCAGTCCCTGCATAAATTCTCTCCGGCCATATATCCCGCACATCCAATAGGAAGGGAGCTTTTTTGAGAAGGCTTACAATATACCCCGAAGCAGCCGCGAAGATCGGGCCCGATGTGGCAATCACCCGATCTACTTTTCTGACAGCAATCCCGGCGAATATGGAGGAAAGCATGAAGCTCAGGTAATTGAACAGCCGGGGGACAGGCCCTGTCTTTGCCGACGTAAAGAGCCATACCCGACGCACGTTGACTCCCTCGAAATTTTCAATGCTGAAAAGCTTCTTTTTATAGCCGGGATATTTTTTGTCCATGGGGTAGTTGGGAAACCCCGTTATAACGGTGACTGTATGACCGGCTTTACTCAGGTTTCCGGCAAAGCCGGTCAGCCTTTCCGAAGCTGCGCCGATCTCGGGATGGAAGTACTGGGAAATAATTAAGATATGCATACTACCCGTGAAGAACCTCCCTGTAGAGGCCTATAAGCTTCCCGCTCTCAATTTCCCAGTTGTATTTTTCCTCCACTGCCTTCCTGCCATTGTCCCCCATCTGCTGTGCTTCTTCCGGATGATCCATGATCCACCCGATTGCTTCCGCGATCGCGTTTATGTTCATCGGGTCAACGCAGATGCCGCACTTATTCCCTTCGACAATTTCTTTCCATAAGGGAAAGTCGGAGGCAATGACGGGAATGCCTGCGGACATGTATTCAAACATCTTGATCGGAAGTGATTCCAGGTAATTGGATATGGGATGTAACAGTACCAACCCTGCCACTGACCTCGAAAGCACACTGGCCACTTCGGTACGGTCTAATACCCCCAGGTAGTCCACCTTGTCCCAGCCGGACATGGTAGCCATCTCATCTCGAAGCCCCGGAGGGGTGAAATATCCTGCAAGCAATAGCTTCAGGCCTGTCTGCCCAATGGCCCCGATCATTTCCTGCCCCCCACGGATACGATCGATCCTGCCTACGTAGCATACCACTCTTTCTCTCTCTGTCCACTGAATCTCCGGCATATGCAGTTCATTGAGGATCGGATAGTTTTTAACGTCCACCGTATTGCATCCCAGTTTCACAAAGCGGTCCCTGATGACATTGGTGGCTGCAATTACAGCACCAAAGCGCTTTGACGCAAAGTTCTCCAGTTTATCAAAGAGCCGTGATGCCAACTGTCTCACAGCAGGAGGGATATTCTTTTTGTTCATTATATTCCGCGGCCAGTCTTCATGGGCATCATAGACTACCGTCCTTCCAAACAATGCAAGAAGAAGCCCATAGGGGACCAGCTCCGGATCATGCAGGTGATAGACCGACGCCTTTTGCTGTAAAGCTCTTCGAAAGGCCCCGTATGCCAGTAGCGCCATGCGGGAAATTTTATTCTTTGCCGAAGGCAAAGCAACTATCTGCACTCCCTCAACGGTTTCATCTTTATCGTGTCGTGCAATGAGAACCACCTTATACCCTGCCTTTGCAAGTGTCTTACATTCCTTGTGAAAAATGCGAATGTCAAAGGGGGAGTGAACGGTAGTAATGTGGCATATTTTTTTATTCATGGCCGGCCATGAATTTATATGCTTTACATTTCATCATCAATATCATCATCTAGGTCGTCTTCCGGAGTGCCCTTTTGCTGAGAAAGATTTTGACTCAAAACGGATTTAATCAGGCCCTCCCTGGCTCTCACCCATTCCGCAGTCCCCAGCCCGAGGACGTGACTGTCATCAAGAACAGCGAATACATCTTCGCCATAACTACCTGCATCCGACAGGTCATTACTATAGACGATAACGACTATTCTGTCTGACATGCGGCCAAGAAAGTATTGACGGGCCACAGGGGAAAGGCTGCGCAGTCCCTTTTTTTCAAGCATGACCCACTGACTGTCAGAATGGAGAGCCGAGAGAAGGGCCAGTGAAAACTTCAAATCCACGTCAACCTTTTCCCACAGATCAGGTACAAATGATGTATCCAGGCCACGGGGCAAGTGCTTTTCAATTCTACCCGACAGGCCGGCACTTTTCATCTCTTCTGTAAGATCATTGAAAGAAAAGGTATTGGGGTACCCCAAAGATTTCCTCACGCTCACCTGAGGACAGAGAAACCGGGATGACACGAACCACATTGAACTCAAGGCATATCGTGCATCTTTACGGGAGTCCCCGAGAAGGGTATCTATCAAATAAGCAATCGTATAGCGGCTCAGTTCAACAGGGCTCATGATGCCGATCCTGCTTCCCCGGGATAATTCACCCCCGGGCAATGAACCTTCCATGTCAAAGGGGCCTGAAATTGTATAGTTATCAGGAAGTTTCTCTCCATCAAATACCGGAGTTTCCGTGTTATCCAGAAATTGATAATATCTTTTTAATTGAGGGAAAAATCTGTTAACGCCTGTCAATCTCATAACTGACTGCTTTAAGTTCACAAGCATATAGCGTAAGGCAAGCAAATAGACAATAAGCCTGCCCCACCCCAGTTTTTCACTTATAATGCTGGAACCCATTGTTATCAGTATTGCAAAAACAGCAATGGCCAAAAGTATGTCACTCACCAACCTGCTTTTATTAATGACGTTTATTCGACTCACATAGGCATCAAGGTGCCGCCTGATTTCACTTTCCTTAAACACGCTTTCCAGCCAGTTGCCTTTCGAATCACCATGGACAGATGCTACTTCGAACCCTTGAATAATTTTGCGGTATTTAGATGACGCAGCACCAGCGGTTTCCTCCATCAGGCTGGAACTCCGTGCTCCGGAGACACTGACCCTGTACTGAAAGACAGCTGATATCCCCATTAACAATACTATGAATAACGTTAACACCGGGTTAATATAAAAAAGTGCCAGACCGGATACCAGAAATGTAATCGCAGGGACGATAGCGCCTAACAGTAAACGGAGTATTCGACCGCAATATCGGGAGTCCGTACGGGCAAGCTTCAGGATATTTGAATCATTTACAAAGCCATGTTCTGAAGGATTCCAGACCCGAAGGCTTGACCCGAACAGTGACAGCAATCTCGTAGCACAGAATTCTTCATACTTCCGACTCTGGGTTACAATACCTGAACGAGAAAAATAGATAAGCCATGCTGACAGCAACAGGGAAAACAGCACTCCCATACCTACTGTTAAAAGAGACGTGAAAGAGGGTCTTACAAGGAATTCGTATCCTAGCAGTTGCAGCATATCGCCCGATTCTATAAGTCTGGCGTAATATATTGCGAGACCGATCGCCTGAATCTGGAACGTAATTCCAATAAACCCGGACACCAGGATAAGGATTGACCTCCCTTTAAACCGCCAGAGAGAGTCCTTCATCAGCCATTTAAATACAACACCATATTTGCGGATATTTTCTCTAAGGCCTGTATATTTTTTACTTATCCCTGTAAAGGTAGTCATTGTGCCATGATTAAAATAATCAGGATGTACTATATCCGCTTTATGTAATCTGAGATCATGCTACCCGAAATCCCACCAGACCGGGTGGGTCAGGACCCCCACAATCTCTCCTTTTTCAGGGTCTCTGCGGCCGAAAGGCCTCCTGCCGCGGGCCATTTTTCTCGTGCGCAGGTTTCCCCCGGAATCGGTATGATATATATCGCGCATTACATCGTACCCTTCATAGTCCAGTCCGAAATCAAACATGGAAACTTCACCCAGCCTTATTTCTCGAAGTTTACCGGAGGATCTGTGAGAAATGGTCCTTGGTCCACCGAACCGCTCATCACAGCATTCCTTAAAAAGTTCCCAGTTTCTGAAATTCAGTTTTCTGCACAGACTATCTCCATGAGTCGATGTCCCTGTCACGGGAACTCCTATTGAACGAAAAAATTCAAGCTCCTGAGATAAGAAACGAACGGGGTCGATATCATGATTCAGTGCAGTGACCACAAGATTATTATGGAAATTAACTTCATGCCCGAGTTCGTGCAATCGCCGGGCAAAGTCCACCAGGTTTTGTGTATGAAGTATCTTTGAACCATCAAGATGCCCGTAATACCAAGCCGTATGGAGGAGACAGTAGGTTGCTTTCAAGCCCCGGCGATGTTCCCACTCAGCTATTTTCAGAGCCGTCTGATAATCGTGGTCGATGTCGTGGCGAATCAGCAAGACCTTCTGATCACCTATCTCTCGCATTTTCACATATTCAGCATAGGTAAGGTTCTCATGCCCCCTCTTATAGGGAGACAGGAGCTTGTCATAATCCTCAGGTCTGTACCGTTTCTTTCTTTTAAACAGGGCAGCATTCATACTTATTTGACCTGAGGACAGGCTATAGGGTTCTGCTGATCCCTTTCTGTTTGTGACTATCCTGAAAAGTGTGTCAAGCATTTGTTTCATATCTGAAAAGCTCCATATTCTTTCTGCATATTTTCTCCACTGTTGAAACATCGCCCTTACTGAGCTGATTCTTCCACCGCCCGATACTGTGGGTAAAGAAATCTTTTTTCAGGTTTTTCACGTTCGGGTGCCTGCTGTCATGAATAGTCGCCTTCGATTCGTAGAATTTAAAGACCCCGGGTTCCGGGTGAACGGGGAGGTCTTCGAACAATTCAGTGATAACCCTTTGAGGCTGAGTCACGAGGTCTTCGTATCGAACTATTTTACTCAAACCCCCGTTCTGTTTGTTAAATTTCATGAATGCATCATTGTGCCGGTTCCAGTCATTACATATTTCTTTCACTGAACGGCCAAACCCTCTCTCTTTCTGGGATGCCGCCACATCCCGGGGGTCCCTCACAATAGACATGAAATACCCCTTCGGGAACAGATTGTGTCCGAGCCCATACAATGAATTCGTATACTTAAATCCGTAGAGAGCGGTACCGTTTTTCAGGCTCACTTTCCGGGCAATAAGATGGGCAAGTTTCAAGCGCTCCACGAGAGTATATATTCTATGAAGGCCAAGAGAACCGGCATTGTCCAGTATTTCTCTGACATCACTCTCCGTTGCACCTGCCCGGTGACAGCGGCTGAGCCACTGGCCGGCATCTGTGTACCCTTTTTGCCTTAGCTTAGAGCCGCACTTGGAAAAATTTCCCTTCGCCAGAGCCAGTCCTTCATCCAGCTGCTTTAACAGTTTTGGCGGATCAGGCAATGGCCGTGGAATAAGCTCATACCCCAGTGTAATCTGACTGTGTGAATCCAGAATTGTCGCCAGGAGCGTCGTTCCGGAACGTGAAACCCCACAGATAAAAAGCAGACTATCATCACTCAAAGGGGTCTTCTTTCCAAGAACCCCTGTCAGGTCAGAGAACAGTTGAGAGAGACGATTTATCTTCACTTTAAATCATTATTAATAAAAATATGTAAAATTTTTAGTATTCTAACACAACAGGACATGCATGCATGTACGAGCCTTTTTATTTCAAAGGATGCTGCATTCAATACCTTCTTTACTTTCGCAGGCAGACAGGAGGACAACCCGGCGCCTTACATACTTCTAACTGAATAGTACTTTTATTGATCTTTTTGTTTCTTTCATGAGGTTGGGACCGGAAATGCCCTTTACTTCAGGGGGCTCAGTCTGTGACTGTAGGCCAAGGCTGTCATCGTGTCCTTAAACCATCCTCTGGGCATGATGTCTGTTCTGATTGCTATCGAATCCTCCAGGATTTCTCTTATTTCCGGATTGTATGAATCCAGAAATATCCACCCCAGGATTCCTGCCAGTGGTTTCCGCAGTGTTTTATCAAAACACAGGGGCCTCGTTTTTTCCAAACCTATAAAATGATTAAACCTGCTTTTTCCATGGTATATGTTCTCTGTAAATGTTCTGTTTAAGGCTTTCATATCAGCTTTATCAAATACAAGCCCGTGTTCATATGCAAGCAGGGGGAATGATAAGGTGATATGTCCTTTCCATACAGGTTCTCCCCTCTCATCTCTCCTGTTCTCTGGAGTAGGCCTGTACCCCCATACATAAGCACCATTCTTTTCGGTGAGTGTGCTGGACAGGAAATACCTGGCTAAATGTTCGGCCTTTATCCTGTACTCTTCCTTGTTCGTTATTGCATACATCATTACTAATGTATTGCCGGCCGAATGAGAATGGTTTAACGGTTCTACTGTTTCAAGTATGGGGTTCCAGTAATATCCTTCTCCAGTCCTCGGCATTATCCTGAAATCATCACTGAACTCTCCCAAAGCTTTTTCGATTGAATCCAGATAGTACTCAGCTTTCTTCAGGAATTTCGGATGCAGCTTCTCGTCATCGACCACGATTTTACAGAACATGCTTACCGGGTACGTTATTCTTCCCGCTAATGTAATGACATTGATCCACATGCCTTCAGGATGGCTTTCTCGTCTCCATGGTTTACTCGTGCCCCATGCATCTAGGGCCCTGCCTCTCAAGGCATCAATTTTCCCCAGGTCCGAGTCTCGATTTTCCAGAATAATGTCATAAGATGAGACCAGCAGGTCAAGAAAACGCTCTTCCCCGCTTTCCTCGTAGGCAATGACAGCCGCCTGCGCACCATATGCCCAGGGCCATGCATAGTAACTTCCCCTTTTGTGATCATTCTTATCAGCTTTCCTTAAAATTTTCTTAAAGTTACTCTTTAAATAATAATAAAGAACATCGGTGTTCGGAGAAGCCTTCATGAGCAGGGCATACAGCTTCTTATATTTTTTCTCCCTGCTGCCCCATCCATCCAGCTTGCGGACCAGACTTTCTATTTTTTCAAGTTCTTTTTTTTCTTTTACTACACGCCGGAAGGCTCTTAAATCCTTATCTGTTATATCTCGAGCCATGATTTTTCTCCGTAGATTTTCATATATACTGAATGCATTTCTCCTGTTTAAATCGACATCCTGATCATAGTGCAGCGATATATTTCTTGTGACACTTTCTTCGCAGTCGTATCTTGCATCCTGCTTACGAATGTAGTTTGAAAGTGCTAATGCCGCAACTACTAAACAAATGAATAGGATATAAAAGAAAAAATGTTTTTTGATTCTTATCATATCTGCATTCCTGTATAGTTCGATGGGTCAAGAAAAAACGCTGTTTCAAACCTGCAATAGTAAATATTCATCATGGTTAACATGTGCGTGTAGTGACGGTGGACTACAGCCAACGAAATATCACTCACAAACGAGAACAATCAAGTGTGAGTATGTCAAAGGCATGTCACACAAACTCGTTTGCGTATCTGGCAGGTGACG
>CALZGI010000285.1 GCA_945786855.1 Thermodesulfovibrionia bacterium
ATATCTGCGCATTTACTTCCTCCCATAATAGCATTCGTCTTATTTATTGAGACTTCCCCACCTTTGCCCCTTCAACCAGTATCAGAATAAATACAACGGTGAACCCGAAGAGAAGTCCGAGCACATTGACAACTTTGAAGTATATTAGAAAGAATATGGCTGCAATTAAGGCCAGCAGCCGGGTCATGCTGAGAAAGACCAGCTTTAACGTTGCCTTTTCCGTACCCACCAGTCCTTCAACATTCCTCGCTAATTGCCTGAAATTTAAAATTCCAAAGAGCCACCCCATGAATATGCCGAGCGGTACTTTCCGCGGTTCAAAGAAAAAGGCAGCTGCTACAACTGCGGGAACGATTATAAACATACTCCTTTTAATAACGCTTTTCAGTATTTCCATTTTTTTTCATAACTATTCAGAGGCACAAAGTAAAATAATACTCTTTCATTCAGAGCAGTACCCTTTGTGCCTGTTACAGCCTCTCGCTCCTTGCCTATAGCCTCCTGCCTTTTTGTTTAGCCTTCATCCTTCCCCTCCGCTTTCCGTGCAATTCTGAATAGATATTTGAATCCAGCCACTATTCCAAGAAAGGTCAGAATGATCGTAAACCAGGGATAGGAATTAAGATATCTGTCAAGAACCCAGTAGCCGAGGGCAAAACCCACAAAAGTGCTGACTACCATGTTTATTCCGACGGTACTCGCTACTCCGAGGTATCGGACAAGTTCGTGCTTTTTCTCTTTTTCATTCCTGGATTCCCGCTTCGATGTATCAGTCATGTGACAAGGAGTTTATCAAAAGGAATAGAAACGGGCAAGAGGCGAGAGGCTAGGGGTAAGGGGTAAGGGCATATCATTTGGTACCTATAGCCTCTGGCCTCTGGCCTCTTGCCCGTCTTTATTCCTTTTTTTTTCGTTTTGTTATAATCATCTATGTTCGAAGCCATAATTCTCGGTATTCTTCAGGGGCTGACAGAGTTTATCCCTGTAAGCAGTTCTGCACATCTCATCATTTTCCCCTGGTTTTTTAACTGGCAGGGAGTGGTGAATACGCTCAGCTTTGATGTCGCTCTTCACTTCGGCACCCTCATCGCCCTGCTCATTTATTTCAGGAAAGACTGGATTGAAATCATCCGTACTCTGCCGCAAAAAGACGGGATGATATGGAAGATTCTTGTCGGGACGATTCCTGCAGGAATAGTGGGAGTTGTGTTCCATGACTGGATCGCGCAAAACAGGAGCCCGGTCGTTATTATTATCACATTATGTCTCGTTTCAGTGCTCATGATCCTGTCAGAACGAAGGTACAGTAATACACAGCGTGGGGGAATCGAATTGATAGATATGAAAAGCGCTCTGTTTATCGGTGTCGCCCAGGCATGTGCATTAATCCCGGGGGTTTCACGGTCAGGGATCACCATCGTGGCCGGCCTCACAAAGAATTTGAAAAGAGAGGACGCCGCACGGTTCTCCTTTCTGCTGGGGACACCTGCTGTAGCCGGGGCGAGCCTTCTGGAGCTCAAAAACCTTACAGGTTCAGGCACCTTTCAGACAGATATTTTCACCGTCGGAATTCTTGTCTCGGCTTTAACGGGATATTTCGCAATAAAGTACCTGATTCTTTTTCTGCAGAAATACTCGCTGCGTCCCTTTGCCTATTATCGTTTTTTCCTTGCTTTTGTTATCATACTGTCAATATGGACCGGGGCAGCAGGATAAAAGAAGAAATTAAAGGTGTCCTGGCAATTCTTGCAGGTCTCATAGTCTTTATCAGCCTGATCAGCCACAACCCATGGGACCAGTCATTCTCCACGAGCAGCCCTGAATTAAGAAACCTGCTGGGCAGCTCAGGAGCTTATTTATCAGACTTTCTGATGCAGGCCATAGGGTATGCTTCATATATCATTCCCCTAATGTTCTTTGTCTACGGTTTTAATAAGCTCATGAGCAGGCACTCCCATTACAGAAAGATCGTTTTTACCATAGCCCTTATTGTCCTGATCCTGTCATTGACTTCCCTTCTTACCCTTCTGTTCGGTGCCCATGCCGGCGGGGCTGCTGGAATATTCAGTACCGGTATTACCACGAAATTAACGTCCAAAACGGGATCATACTTATTCTTTTTTTCCTGCATCCTCGTTTCAATCATGTATCTTTTTCAGTTTTCCGTCGTCTCCATGGCAACCTCATTTCGAAACAAATTGAGCTATGGATCGCAGGCAATCATTGCCATGAAAAGGAGAAAAAAAGAGAACAGAAAAGAATCCGGAGAAAAGGGACCTTACATTCCTGAAGGACTAGATAAGGAAGAGAGAGTTCCTGAACAGGAAAGCCTCCCCCTCACATCACCTGAGGTCAGGATAAAGAAAGCCCCCAGAAAAGTTGCAAAACCGGTGAAAAAGATTTCAGGTGATTTTGAACTGCCCGGCGTTGACATTCTCAATGATCCCCCGCCGTCAAAGTCGAGGCCGACCAGGGATGAGCTGCTGGAACGATCGGAACTGCTGGAAAATAAACTTCTGGACTATTCAATCGAGGGGAAAGTTACCTACGTGTCCCCGGGGCCAATCGTGACGATGTTTGAATTTGAGCCGGCCCCCGGCATAAAGATCAGCAAGGTCATGTCTCTTGCTGACGACCTTGCAATGGCCCTGAAAGCGAGGAGCGTCCGGATAGCACCCATACACGGGAAATCGACCCTCGGAATTGAGGTTCCGAACAAAGACAGGGATGCCGTTGTTTTGAAGGACATTATTGCGAACGAAGCCTTTCATAAGAGCACCTCAAAACTGACACTGGCACTCGGGAAGGACATATTCGGAATACCTGTAATCACTGATCTTATCAAAATGCCGCATCTGTTGATTGCCGGCGCAACCGGCTCGGGGAAAAGCGTCGGCCTCAACAGCATTATCATGAGCATCCTGTACCGGGCATCCCCAAAAGAAGTAAAGATGCTGATGATCGACCCCAAGATGCTTGAGCTGTCAGCATACGAAGAAATACCCCATTTGCTGCTGCCTGTTATTACCCTTCCCAAAGAAGCATCAAATGCATTAAAAAAACTGGTTTTTGAAATGGAGCGCAGGTACCGGCTGCTTGCTGAATCGGGGGCACGGAATATAGAGGCCTACAATAAAAAGATAGAAGCCCTGTCCCACTCAAAATCTACCCGGGATGAAGGGGATATGGACAAGGAGCCTCTTCCCTATATTGTCATATTCATAGACGAACTTGCCGACCTTATGTTTGCCTCCGGGCGTGAAGTTGAAGATTCCATTGCAAGGCTTGCCGGAATGGCACGGGCAGCGGGAATTCATCTGGTGCTTGCCACACAGAGACCCTCAGTAGACGTCATCACCGGTATTATCAAGGCAAACTTTCCCTCCCGTATATCCTTCCAGGTATCTTCAAAAATGGACTCCAGGATCATCCTTGACACCTATGGCGCCGACCAGCTTCTCGGAAAGGGGGATATGCTTTTCACAAGTCCGGGGAAGAGGATAAAAAGGATTCACGGTGCCTACATCAGCGAAGAGGAGATACGGGATGTGGTCAGCTTCATCAAGGCACAGGCGGGCCCGGATTACACCCTTTTTGAAGAGCTCACCTTTGAACCGGAGGCGCCTGCTGCCTTTGAAGAACAGGATGAGCTGTATTCAGAGGCAAAAAGCATAGTACTCTCCGCCGGACAGGCATCAATCTCCTATATTCAGAGAAGAATGAAAATAGGCTACAATAGAGCAGCGAGAATTATGGAGATGCTCGAAGAAGAAGGAATCGTGGGGCCGCCCGGAGAAGCAGGTAAACCAAGAGAAGTGATCAGGAGGAGATGATGTTTAAATTACAAATTACAAATTACAAATTACAAATATTAGTTGCTCCGCTCATAACCATATTAATGTTGTTGGGCCCCTGTGCACCAAGCGTCGATGCAGCTGAACAGGGGACGCTTACCATCCCGAAACGTCCGGACACTTCCGCGCAGAGGAGCGACATGCCCCCGGCCCTTCCTCCCCTTGCCAAACAACTGCAGGACAAGTACGCTGAAATTAAGGACATCAAGGGGACCTTTATCCAAAAAAGCTATATAAAAGATCTGGAGGATACCCAGGAATATTCGGGGTCCTTTTCCATAAAAAAGCCCTCACAGATGATGTGGGAATACGGGGCTCCCCGTGATGAAAAGGTCATAATCAATGACCAGACAACATGGATTTACAAACAATCTCAAAACCAGGTGATCAAGACAAAATTCACCAAAGAGGCATACAGCCAGGTGCCCGTTGCGCTGCTCGGAAGCTTTGAAAAAATAGACACCGATTTTGATATTACCCAGACAGCGGAGAACTCGCTGCAGCTCATTCCGAAACGGAAGATCGGCTTTATGAAAACCCTGGTGATCGAAACTGATTCGGGAGAAATGCCCGTAAAAATGTTTACTATTTTTGATACCTACGGCAATATAATTATGATCGAACTGAAAGATGTTCAGACAAATCCCGGCCTCGATGAGTCAATCTTCACCTTCACTGTACCTCCCGGGGCAGAAGTTTATGATATGA
>CALZGI010000286.1 GCA_945786855.1 Thermodesulfovibrionia bacterium
AAGGAGAACCGAGAAACTTGAAGTGGTCAATGATCTGATGGGAAAGATTGCACATGAGGTAAGAAATCCTTTGACCTCAATTCAGACGTATATACAGCTTGTGAACGAGAAGCAGTCCGATAATGATTTAAACAGCTTTTATGCCTCAACGGTCCGCCAGTCGATCAGAAGGCTTGACAGCCTGATTGATAAACTGGTTACTTTTTCGAGCACCCAGGACTATAATTTCAGGAAGGAATCAATTAATGACATAATGGCAGAAGCTGCTGATTTTGTTTTAAAAATGCTGCCTGAAAACCATCGGCTGTCGAAAAAATTTACAGATAAAGTTTTTTATATAAATGCCGATAAGAAACAAATAATAAAGGCGATCTACTATATTGTACTGTGCATTATTGACCGGACACCTGAAGGGACATTCATTGATATGAATGCTGAAACTGTACTCAATGATTCGCCTTTTGTTAAAATTACATTATCATACAGGGGAGATGAGTTGACCAAAGAGGGAGAGCAGAATTTACTGAAACCACTGCTGGATATAGATCATCTGGGGACTGAATTGAATTTGCCCATAAGCCATAAAATTATTGAAGGTCACGACGGAAGTCTTGATGTAAAGAGGTCTGGTGAATTCAACACATTTACCATCAAACTTCCTGTGGTTGATAGAAGAAGTGCCAATGTTTCTGCTGAGGGAGGCCGCGTTCGTGGACAGTAGAGAGAAAATCCTTGTAATTGATGACGAACTGGCGCCAAGGGAATCTATTCGTATGGTACTGAAAGACCAATATACCGTCTCCACCGCCACGGGAGCATTTGAGGGGATGGACCTTTTGAATGAGAATCCTGTTGACCTGGTTGTGATGGACATCAAAATGCCCAGGATGGACGGAATTACCGCTTTGCAGGAAATAAAGAAATTGCATCCTGACATTGAAGTTATACTGCTGACGGCCTATGCAAGTCTTGAAACTGCACGAGATGCGATCAGATTCGGGGCATTTGACTATTTGATCAAACCCTTTGACAAAGATGACGTATTACTGGTTGTGGAAAAGGGATTAAAAAAGCGGCGTGACAATACGGGACTGAAGTTGGAACGTGATATTTTGCTGGACAGGGCATCCTATCTTGAAGAGCAGGTGACCAAGGCAAGAGGCAACATAATGACCTGCTATGAAGGCACGGTGAACGCTCTGATTCTTACTATTGACGCGAAAGACCACTATACATATAACCACTCGAACCGTGTTGCGAAATTATCTTCGCTGCTGGCGAAAGAACTTGCCGTACCGGACAAGATGATTAAAGAAATTGTAAATGCAGCTTCAATTCATGACATCGGTAAAATCGGGATAGAAGAAAATATTCTCAAGAAAAACGGGAAGCTGACCCTTGATGAATATACGGAAATAAAAAAACATCCGGCCATAGGCGCCCGTATTGTGCAGTCTGTGCCCTTTCTTGAGGATGCCATCCCCGTGATCCTTCATCATCACGAACGATATGACGGCAAGGGGTATCCCAATGGTATCACAGGAGAGCAGATTCCCCTGTCTGCGAGAATAGTCATGGTTGCAGATGCTGTGGATGCAATGATGAGCGCCAGGCCGTACAGGGATGCGCTTACAATCAATAAGGTCTTAAGCGAGTTGCAGGAAAATGCGGGGACCCAGTTTGATCCGGAAATCACCAACGTTATACTGAAAGAACGGGTGTCTTTAGTATAACGGTGTTTCAAAGGCAGTGCTGCATTGTTCAAAACCAACCACTATTCATGAATTCTTGCTACTAATGAAACGGGATCTGCCCCAATCCACCAGAGTCAGGAAATACAGCAGGAAAGCCATAGTATGGTACTCAAACAGATAGTAATCTGAACCATAATGCATTCCATTCCTCGCGGTATTTTATGATCATTATTATTTATTAGGCTATTTTGGGTGACATTTTGGTGACAGTTGCCATCCTGTATTTATAATTGTTCACATTAATATTCATTCTGGATTTTAAGGATAATTCCTTATTATCTTCAACTGATAGTATGCTCAAAATACTATTGGTAATTTATAGTAATCTTGATTTGGGTTATTGCTTCTAAAAGCAAGATTGTATTCTTCACTAGTTGTTTGCTTTTTGAAACTCATCCAATTTAAATCAAAATTAAAAAATTGTTGCAGTTCATCAATTTCCCTGTTACCATTCAAATATGCGTTAAATGCAATTTCTTATCGAGAGGACACTATGAAAATAGGCAAGAACGCACTGGTTCAAATGGCGGTTGGTTTACTACTCCTCGGAGTACTTCTCTTATGGCAAATAGATTTCATCAGAAATGTTTACTTTGCTGATAAGCTGACACCTCTAGGCCTCATTCTGAATGGTACTATCATAGTCGTTTTCCTGTCAGGTATTTATAAGTTAATAGTCGGATTTCTTCATTACTCTTTTGAAGAACAACAGATTGAAACGTTTCTGGAGGGAAAAGAGTCAGGCGATGAATATATTCTCGAGAAACTTTTTGTAAAATCAATCATTTCGCACCGCTATTTTAAGATAAAAGAGCTTTATGAAAGAAAGATCCCGATTAATCACGGGGTAATGTCATCTATTATGCTGGCGGAGGAATCTTTATACCAGTCATTTCCAAGGTTTGTAAATAATGTCCTGATTCTCCTGGGTGTGTTTGGCACCATTGTTTCCCTGATACTGGCCCTTGCAGGAGCAAGTACGGTCCTGAAAAATTCTGCAGCAGGGCAGGGGATGTGGCTCATTATTCACGGGATGAACACCGCCTTGACAACGACCGCCACTGCTATCGTCTGTTTCTTCTTTTTTACGTACTTTTACCATAAATTAACAGATGTTCAAACCTATGTCTTCGGTAAGATAGAGGAGGCTGTTTTAACCTATATTGTTCCCGAATTCACCTTTGATATGGAGACTGTAAATTACAGGACAGAGAGGTTAATCTCAACGTTAGAGGAGACGATCAGAGAGATTACCAAGAGTTCTGACTTCATTAAAAACACTCTCGAAGGGGTAAATGCATACAACACCTCCCAGCTTGAGAGGGCGGATGCTCTCGTCTCCAGCCAGGATGCACAGCTGAAGAAATCGGACCTCCTCATAACGGAACTGGAAAAAATTGCAGAGGTCCTCAAAGAAGGCTTTCGTCTGGACCGGGACAATGCATAACTTCCAGCCCTACGTTGATCTAAGGCAGAATACCGGGAAAGCCGAAGTGAATGATTCCCTCTGGCCGACCTTTACGGACATCATGGCTGTAGTCCTGATGATATTTATGCTCTCCATGATTATGATCATTATCAGGAATACTGATCTGGCCGGGCAGCTGCAAACCGTTGAGGAAAGCCTCCAGAAAAGTCAGTCGGCCCTGTCTGCTCTAAGATCTAAGGCAGCAGAAATTGAGGAAGATTTAAGGAAAAAGGAAATGGAGATTATCCTTCTCGGAGATGAAAATCAGTTTGTGAAAAGCACTCTTGAAGGCAAATTGGCGATCATTACTGCTCTGGAATCTGATCTGGACAATCTTAAAGAGAAAACCAGGGGCCTTGAAGAAGATATTGCAGCCAGGGAACAATCGCTTGTCAAATTACAAAGTGAAAAAGAGAGAGAAATTGCAGGGATGCAAGAACAACACGAGAGTGAATTGGTGAGGATGACTGAAGAGATGGAAAAAAAGATAGAAGAATTTAACAGGAAGTTTTCAGCCCTGGCCCAGGTCATGAATGAAAGAGAGGACACGATCCTTATACTGAACAGGAAACAGGAGGAGCTGGCATTGACCCTCGCACGGCAGAGGAGAGATTATACAGTACTCGAAGAGAAATATAATAAGCTTCTCAGGCCTGAAAGGAGTCCTTCAGGAAAAAGTGTTGTAACCATACGTTATTCACGCAGAGGAAAAGAGTATCCAATTCTCTTTAAAGATATCGGTTCTCAAACCTATGAAGAGATAGAAGAAAGGCAGCTCCATAAAAGGCTCGGTGTTCTCAAGGAGAGATTAAAAGACAAGCTCTATGTCAAGATCATAATCCCCGAAGACAGTAACCTTTCCTACAATGAGGCGTGGACGTTCACAAGGGATATTCTCTCCCGGTATGATTATTATCATCAGGACGATTAGGTTCGACACCTTGTCCTGCTCGATTTACTTTTAATCGTAAATACTCAATAATTTGAACCTGTAAAATAATTTAGTAATAGGTGTTATCCTCAAATTTCAAATCTTCCCGGGATCTTGAGTATTAGATAGTAGCAGTAATTCGGATTAATACAAAAACTGAAGATATACGGATGAAATCAGGACTGGAAAGATCAAATATCAAGGTGCATGTTTTAGTCTAAAAAGCACACTTCAAATATCCCCACCCTCCATTATTTTCTGTGTCAAAATAATTTCCCCCTTTTTAGATTGACAGATAACGAAAAAATGGGATCTACTTCAAACCCAGAACATCCTGCATGTCATACAGCCCCGGTGTCTGTTTATACACCCATTGTGCTGCTTTCAGTGCTCCCCTGGCAAAGGTGTCTCTGCTGGATGCCTTGTGCGTTATCTCGATTCGTTCTCCGAGCCCGCCAAACAGCACGGTATGTTCTCCTACGATGTCCCCTGCACGCACCGTCTGAATCCCGATTTCTTTCTTCGAGCGCTCACCGATCAGGCCGTGCCTGGCATAAACAGCTGTATCTTCCAGGTCTCTGTCCAGTGCGGATGCAAGGACCTGGGCCATTTTCATGGCGGTACCTGAAGGAGCATCTTTCTTTAAGCGGTGGTGGGCTTCTACTATCTCGACATCATAGTCATCTCCTGTTACTCTGGCGATGTCGTCAAGGACCTTTAAGAGAAGGTTTACTCCAACGCTCATGTTCGGAGCAAATACGCAGGGCGTATTCTGTGAATAGAGCTTGATATAATCTGCTTCCTCCTTTGTAAATCCTGTAGTCCCGATGACAACGGGGACAGGCCTGGAAGAGAGGGCCTGCAGGCACTGGATCGTTGCAGAGGGGGAGGAAAAATCGACAAGAACGTCAATTTCTTCCTTTATATCTGTTACATCGTGAGTTATGCCGACTCCTGCAGAGCCGATGCCGATAATGTCTCCGATATCATCTCCCACATTATCATGTTCTTTTCGTTCCAGAGCCCCAACAAGCTTGAAATTACCTATCTCTCTTGAAAGGGTTATAATGCGGCTTCCCATTCTTCCTGAAGCCCCTGAAACTGCCATTTTAAGCATTATTGATCTCCTTTTCTGAAGCATCATTATCGGCTTCATCATCAAGTTTCCCTTCAATTACAAATTTCTCTGATGCCCACGCGCCAAGGTCAATAAGCTTACACCGTTCGGAGCAGAAAGGTCTGAAAGGATTATTCAGCCAATCTGTCTTCTGTCTGCAGGTCGGGCACTTTATTTTCATATCTCGACGGATCCCTCAAAAACCTTTTCAGCAGGGCCGGTCATGTATACATGATTATCCTTCTGAGACCACTGAATAACCAGCTTGCCGCCGGGTAAATGAACATTTATTTTCCTTCCGGTCCGTCCGCGCAGGGCTGAAGCAACCGCTGCTGCAGATGCTCCTGTACCGCATGCCATGGTCGCTCCGGCGCCTCTTTCCCACACTCTGATTCTTATGCTCTTGTTACTCTGTATCTCTACAAACTCCACATTTGTTCTGTTCGGAAAGAGGCTGTTTTTTTCGAGTAACGGGCCAACCTTCTGGAGATCGATAGAATCAATATTTTTTACGAAAATGACTGCATGGGGATTGCCCATTGAGAGGCAGGTCGCCCTATAGGTTGTATTGCCTGCTTTCACAGAATAGTGAACTTTCCCATCAGCGCCGGATTTGCCGCGCACTGATTTCTGTGCAACCGGTATTTTGTCCGGTTCAAATACCGGCTCACCCATGTCGATTCTGAAAAGGTTTCCTGAACGGTGGATATGCCTCAATCCTGCCATAGTTTCTATGGATATGGAATCAATTGTCTGGCAGTACTTCTTTGCATAAGGGCTTTCATCGCATCTGAGTATTACATCAAATATATATTTCCCGAGACACCGTATTCCGTTCCCGCACATTTCGACTTCTGATCCATCAGCATTGAAGATGCGCATCCTGTAGTCAGCCCTGTCCGAGTGGCCCAGGAGCAGAAGCTGGTCCGCACCGATACCAAACCTCCTGTTACAAAGCTTGGATGAAAGTCGTGCAAGCTGCCTTAGGCTGGAATCTCTGTCATCGACAACGATAAAATCGTTGCCCAATCCGTGCATTTTGGTAAAATTTAATATCATAAGAACCTCAAAATTTCTCCCTGTTATTTTAAAAAGTCAGGGATATGTATGCCTCTTGTTAAATCAGTATATGTTTCCCGCTTGCGGATAAGGAAAAACTCGCTGCCCCTGACGAGGACTTCTGCGGCCCTCGGTCTGCTGTTATAATTTGAACTCATGGTGAACCCGTAGGCTCCCGAACTCATTACCGCGAGAAGATCTCCCTGGGAAAGCCTG
>CALZGI010000287.1 GCA_945786855.1 Thermodesulfovibrionia bacterium
CTGGAGAGCTGAATAAGTTAAATGAAGAAGCTGTAATTGCGGAGCCATAGGTGATATCATAAACGACTGTATCACCCGCTTCGAATCTGCTGCCACTTGACGTTGGAAAATAAAATCCAATATCGTAGTATCCATCTCCATCAGCTTTTGTATCATTGGATTCACCTGTATAAACTGTACTGTATTGAGGGCTGCCGCTAACATAAGAGAATCCCAGATTAGTTGCGACTCCGTCAAAATTAAAAAACCACTTGCTGATGAATTCGCTTCCGGTAAGATTATCAGCCGCCATGGTCAGCCTTACACTATTTGCATTTCCTGTGTCGTCATCAAAAGTAGCTGTCATCCAGGGCGGAGTATTTACAGGCGCCGTATTCACGCTGAATTCAACATCCGGTTTCAGGATAAGTGTATCTGCCTGTGCCTGACCGGCAGTTGTTACTGTAAAAATCACTGCTATCGAGAGAAGCAGTACAACTTTTCCTATTCCTTTCATCTTTTTCATAATGTCCTTCCCCTCATTAAATGTTATTGTATTCATAAAAAATATATTCCGGTAGATTTAACTGAATTTTACTAGAGGGGTTCAAAAGTGTCAATTTAATAATATTTATAAGGGGTATAAGGTTTAAATATAAGCGGAAATGCGCAACTATACGTCTAAGAGGGGAACTCTCACAGTATTGCTTTGCAATGACTAAGGATAATAAAAGCAAAATGGATGCCAATTATAGATTAGACTTAAAATAAATAAGTATGTATATTATCCAAGAGGTTAGATCCACTATCATCGAATATGCGCTATTTTACAAAAGATGCAAATCTGTGCAGTGGCACATGCATGTGCCACTGCAATGACCCTGTCTCAGAATTGATTCTCTTATCAATCAGGCTGTCAGTGGTCTGCTTTAAAAAAGAAGGCTGCATATTAAGGTGAATATGATATAATTTCATAAGCCCTTATGCATCAAAATAATACTGAAAAGAATAATAACTGGATCGAAGTCCTGTTTACGTACGATCAGGTAGAATCTGAGATTGTAAAAGATTTGCTGGAGACGAATGATATTCAGGTTGTAGTAAAATCGCTAAAGATTACTCCATACCCCGTGAGTATCGGAAGAATGGGCGAGATCAGGCTGTTGGTAAAAAGGGAAGACGAAGCAGCGGCAAGAAAAGTTATTGAAGTCATGCAAAATGATCCGGGAAATGAATCAAATGACGATTGACACTCTGAAAAAAAGCGAAATATTTTCCTCTCTGAAAGAGGAGGAACTGAAGTTAATAAGTAAGCTGTTTGAAAAGGTAACATACAAAAACAATGAGAGTATCTTTGTTGAGGGTGACCCGTCGGACAAGTTTTATCTCGTGGCAGAAGGAAGCGTAAAGGTCCTGAAGCACACCATGATGGGAAAGGATATTATTCTTGAGATGATGTCACCGGGCGATATTTTTGGAGGTGTTGCAGTTCTGGACAGGAAACCTTTTCCTGCATCTGCGCAGGCCATGGAGGCCACGACCGTCATCTGGATAGGCCGTCAGAATTTAATTAAGGTCATGGATGAGTATCCTGTGCTGAAACTGGAGATTGTGAAGTACTTCAGTGACAAACTGAGGGATGCTCATGAAATGCTAAAGAACATAGCAACCGAAAGAGTTGAAAAGAGGGTGGCTTCTCTCCTTTTGAAACTTTCCGAAAAAGTGGGTGTCGACGAGAGCGGATACCGGAGAATAAATTTCCCTCTTACCCGCCAGGAAATTGCTGAAATGGTCGGAACTACAGTAGAAACCTGTATCAGAACAATGAGCAGGCTCCAGAAAAATGCCTTGATTAAATCATCGAATAGCAGGATATTAATAAAGGTTGATTCTATCCAGAAGTTTCTTGAGGATTAGCTGCGGAAATCATTTGTATTAAATAATTGATTTTTTTAATATGGGGCTCTGCCCCAGACACCGGTTCATTATTTTTGCACGCACAAAAAGTACGGAACCAAGAAAAATGCGCCCCGGATACCGAGTTCTTAACGGCTCTTCAGTCGATCTCCGAGGAGTTAATTTGAACTCGCTTTACTCAAACATAAATTAACTCTTTTCCCTCCGGTCTCCCTCAGATCCTAAACTCGCTAAAGGGGGGGGGATTAGATGAAAAGATACATTAATGTGTTGTTTGTTTTTTTGTTTTTAATCTTTAACTCCCCTTTGATTGTTTTAGGTCAGATGCAGGACTGAACGCGTTAAGAATTAAAAGTAGAAGCGAAGCGGCTTTTTTAATTTAGCGGGCAGGCCTGTATATGACCGTTAAAAAACAATCTCCGGGGCGCCCTTCTTTTGATTCCGTTTTCTTGGGCGAGCAAGAAAATGAATTCCTCCGGAAGGCCGGGGTTTGGGGCGGCGCCCCATATTTAAGTAATAATTACATCAATTGTATAGATAATGATGATTATTGCAATTAAAGCTTTTTAAGCGCCTGCAGCCGTTTCTTTTCTTTTTTCGAAAGCTTCCGCGCATTACCTTTCATCTGGCGGGCTGGATAATCACCTTCATCATCCGGGTCGTTCATGTGCTCTTCATGAGCATCCTCATTGAGGGCGGAATATAGTTTCCTTTCAAAATCGGAAGAGGTTACTACAGCAAAGTCTTTTCCCGCGGCGTAATCGGCAATTTCCCTGTCAGACGTCACAACAATCCATGGTTTTGTTGATGAGGCAAGTTTCTTCATGATCGTCTGGTCCGCTTTTTCACCGAGCCTGGAATACACAACAGTCAGCTTCTTTGTTTTGATCCTTGTTTCATCCCGTTTACCGTCCTTCCATCCGTCAAAGATAAGAGTCACCTCATGGTTCTTTTTGTCAGAGTATTGAAGGAGTAATTCGATGAGATCGGAACGGGCCTTTTCAAGGTTGCCGTGGGCAGTGCCGATGAGATTATAGCCGTCTATTATTATATGTACCATAATAAAAAAGGGCCCGGCGTTCCATTATTCAAGTATCTGCAAATTTTCATACTTGAAGCCTGGAACCCCGGGCCCTTTACACCTTTATAATTAAACTGCTGCTTTCTGGGCTTCTTTAAGCCAGAGAAGTCTGGACTTGTTCAGCACTGCTTCGTTTTCACATTCCGTGATGCTTGCAGGCTTTGCATCCAGACCGTGAGTCTTTTCAAAGGGACTGAAGTGAGCCTCACTGACCTCGTGTGCAGTCTTGATGTCAGCATCGGATACGGGGCTACCGAGGGCCTTGGATATCTCGATGATGATGTCCTTGTGCTGCATAGAGTTTCCGGCCGGTTCAATACACCTATTTACGTTTTTGACCTTGCCTAGATAGTTAGTGATCGTCCCATCTGACTCTAATGAAGCGGCTGCAGGAAGAACGATGTCCGCGTCTTTTGCCAACCCGGTCAGGTATGACGACTGTGCTATGATAAATCCTGCATTGGGCTTTTTGCCCACAGGAACTTCTCCGACTGCGTAAAGCACGTCAACTCCGCCTTCGGCCATTTCAGTAAAGGTCTTGCCGTCACTCGTCATTCCCATTGCAACCACTCCCCGTGCATTGGCTTCATAGGGGACTGCTGCAACTTTAATGTTTCCAAGGAGAGACAGGTTCCGGGCTGCATTGAACAGGGCAGGGGAGCAGAACACAACTGTTGAATTTGCCTTTGCAATGAACTCGGCGGCCTTTGAAGCCTCCTCGGATACTTTAACGCCAGAGACTGCATTATCAAGGGCCTTGTCTGCCTTGTTACCCTGATTGATGAGTCCTTTCGCAAGCTGTGCAAGGGACTGTGCCTCATTGCCCTTTAGGGATACCGCAGCGGCCGCCATGGTCTTTGTCTCATTTTCGTTCAGGACGATAAGTTTTGCACCCCGTGAGGCCCTTTTCCTGATGCCTGCGCTGAGAGCCGGAAGGAGTCTGGTCCACTGGTCAGCGTCAATGCCTGCAAGTACGATAGCATCAGCATTGTCAAGTTCAACTTCATCAGATGATTTCAGGGAATCGGCGTCAGCATAAAGGCTGGCCGATGAATCTATGTTCTTTGTCTTGACAGCATCGGACGCCAGCTTTGAAAGTACAAAGGCATCCTGGTTGAGGATGTTTGCAGTGCTGATAATCCCTGCATTGCCTCCCGCAGTCTTGAGTTTATCTGCAACCATATCAACAGCCTCTTTCCAGGTGATTTCCTGAAGGCTGCCATTGACCCTCTTCATGGGGTCGGTCACTCTGGCATCGGATGTAAGGGCATCAAAGCCGAATCTGCCGATTGCGCAGATATATTTTTCTGCGGAACCCTCGTCTGCTCCGGCATTCACTTTCACTACCATGCCGTCAGATTCACTGACAACAATATCGCATCCGTTTCCGCAGGAGAGACATGTGGAAGAGGTTTTCTTATAATCCCACTCTCTGCCTTTTCTCCACCTGTCAGCTTCCAGCAGGGCATTGACCGGGCACACATCTACGCAGCTGCCGCAGAATGTGCAATCCGACTCCTGAAGCGGCTTGTCCATTGCTGTTATTACCTTGGAGCCCACTCCTCTGCCCATAAACTCAAGAACGTCAGTTCCCTGCTCCTTGCACACCCGAACACAGCGTCCGCAGAGTATGCAGTAATCAGGGTCTCTCTTTATAAAGGGATTTGCTTCATCAATGGCAAAGTTAAAGCTCTTTCGTGCATAGCTGGATTCCTTTACCCCGTAGTCATAGGCATACTTCTGCAGCTCGCAGCCGCCTGCCTTGGTGCAGGTCATACAGTCAAGTGGGTGCATGGAAACAATAAGGTCGATGATGAATTTGCGGACCTCTTCGACTTTTTCTGTCTTTGTACTTACGACCATGCCTTCCTTGGCCTTTGTGATACATCCCACGACAGGGGCTTTGCCGCCCTCTACCTCGATCAGGCAGAGCCTGCATGCGCCAATTCCCCTCGAACCTTTGAGGTAGCATAGGTTCGGAATATGCACCCCTGCTGTTTCTGCGGCATCGATCAGGTTCGTGCCTGCAGGAACAGTCACATTCTTTCCATCTATTTTAAGTGTTACTGAGTCTGACATCGAAACCCCCTTTAACATATATATAAGTTTCTTTAAATTTATTAAAATTAAGCCCCGACAGGTTCGCTCTCAGCTGCTTTGCCTGTGGGAACGCACTCGATTGCTTCATATGTGCATGCCTTGATACATTCACCGCATGTTGTGCACCTCTTCTGGGCTATCACAAAGGGAAGGTAACCAGAGGAGAAGGGCTTCTTTTTCTCACCGACGATGGCGTTGTCTTTGCAGACATCCCGGCAGTCACCGCACATAGTACATTTTTCCGGAATGATTACATATTTGACATGGGACGTGCATTCAGATGACATGCACACGCCGGAAATGTGCTCGTTGAACTGGTTTGATTCAAGACATTCAAGAACATACTTTGCAGTGTCTTTGCCTTTTTTGCACATGGATGCAACAAGCATGTCATCTGCAATGCCTTTTATTTTTGCTATGTCCTCCTCTGCGGAACCGCCTTCGGAGATTTTGCGAAGCCTTATGCGCGTTTCATAGCTGCCCATAGAGCAGGGGAAGCACTTGCCGCACATCGGGCCGGAAAGAAATTCGTCAACAAAGACCAGCGACTTCTGAACAGCGCAATGATTTTCATCAGCCTTTGCCCTGACGTCCTCCATTTTGACCGGTGTGTCTTTTTTTTCAGTCATTGTTTGCTCCTGTTTTCTGAAATAATCTATATCAATATTATCGTTTGTGCTGCAACTGCCGTCTACTTCGCGCTTTTGGACGTGTCCGTTCTTTTCGGCTGCTTGTCTACCAGCACAGCGTTCGTCGGACAGACTGAGTAACATGCCTTGCATTTGGTGCAATAGTCCTGGTCGATAAAGTAGCTGCCCTTCAGCTCGCGGACAGCATCAAATGCGCATGCCCTTTTACAGAGGCCGCAGAGAATGCAGTTGACATGATCGATATGAAACATACCGAGTCCGCTGCAGGCCTTTGCGCGGCAGTACTTGTCATGAATATGCTCTTCATATTCTTCCCTGAAGTATTTAATAGTAGTCAGTACAGGATTGGGGGCGCTGTTGCCCAGACCGCATAATGAACCTGCGACAATCTTGTTGCCCAACTCTTCAAGCTTCTCAATATCTCCCTCTTCTCCATGCCCGGATGTGATCTTCTCCAGGATGTCCAGCATGTGTGATGTGCCGATTCTGCAGGGAGGACACTTGCCGCATGACTCAGACTGGGTAAAGGAGAGAAAGAACTTTGCAACGTCAACCATGCATGTGTCCTCATCCAGAACGACCATACCGCCTGAACCCATCATGGAGCCGACTTCCCGGAGCGAGTCAAAATCAACGGGCAGGTCGAGATGCTCCTGGGGGATACACCCGCCGGATGGACCGCCGGTCTGGACCGCCTTAAACTGCTTGTTGTCGAGAATACCGCCGCCGATGTCAAAGATGATTTCTCTGAGAGTGATACCCATCGGGACTTCAACAAGGCCCGTGTTTTTGACTTTACCTGTCAGAGCGAACACCTTCGTGCCCGGGGATCCCTTTGTGCCTATAGAAAGGAAATTGTCCGCGCCCTTATCAATAATATAGGGAACACAGGCGAATGTTTCGATGTTATTCAGACTGGTAGGATACCCCCATGCACCTCCTCCGGGCTCTGAAAGCCTCGGCGGTCTGGGCCTTGGAAATCCTCTTTCTCCCTCAATTGAGGCTACGAGGGCTGTAGACTCACCGCACACGAAAGCACCGGCTCCCTCTCTTATATCAATGGTAAAGCTGAAGTCTGTGCCGAGAATGTTTTCACCAATCAGGCCCATTTCTTCAGCCTGTTTGATCGCATGCTTGAGATTTTTTACAGCAAGGGGATACTCATGCCTGACATAAATAAAGCCGTACTGCGCTTTAATTGCATATGCATTGATGGCCATGCCCTCCAGAAGGCTGTGCGGATCTCCTTCCATGATCGACCTGTCCATGAAGGCTCCCGGGTCGCCTTCGTCGCCGTTTGCGATTACTAACTTGATATCACCGGGGGCTGACTTGGTATGTGCCCATTTTCTTCCTGCGGGAAAACCGGCACCGCCTCTCCCTCTAAGATTGGCCTTGTCCACTTCAGACAGTGTCTCATCAGGAGTCATGGAAGAGAGGCACTTTTCCATTCCTGCGTACCCGCCGACAGCGATAAAATGGTCTATGTTGTTGGGGTCGACGACACCGTTATTACGGAGCGCGATTCTCTTCTGTTTTTTGTAGAAAGGGATATCAGTCATTTCAGGAATAGGGGCATCGAGGATGCTGTCGCGATAGAGACCCTGCCTGTAGGGCATATCACCAATCTTTGAATAGCTCATGATTGCGGGGACATCATGGGGCTTTGTCCTCTGGTAGAAGATGTTCATTGGCTCTACCTTGAGAACAGGACCTTTCTGACAGATGCCCTGACAGCCGGTCTTTACTATTTCAATATCTACTCCGCTGTCTGCGGCTTCCTTTTTGAATTCATCGATAACCTTATGCGCGCCCGTTGCCGTACAGGCAGTACCGCAGCAGACCCGCGCGCGGAGGGCATCGGGCTTGAATGTCTCGCCCTTCAGGCCGTCTCTATACTTCTTCAGCTCATCAGCACTCTTAAGTTTTGCCATGTTTATCCACCTTGTATGAAAAAGGATTCAAGGGTTCAGGGGTCAGGGGGTCAAGGGTAAAATATATCACTTAAACCCTTGAATCTCGAAGCGAGTCTACGCGAAGAGCCGCTTCGACCCCGGATCCTCTAACCCTATTCTTTTATGTTTTCAATCATATCGTCGATTTTACTGTTGTCAATTTCGCCTAGGATGTCTTCATTGACAGTAGCTACAGGTGCAAGTCCGCAGCAGCCTATACAGCCGACTGTCTCAAGGGTCATGGCGAGATCTTCCGTGGTTTCTCCATCACCGACACCGAACTCTTCTGTGAGCTGCTTCATTACTGCGCTGGCTCCCCGGACGTGGCAGGCTGTGCCTGTGCAGACCTTGACAATCTTTCTTCCGCGGGGAGTAAAGTAGAACTGCTTGTAAAAAGTAGCCGTACTGTACACGTATGACATGGGAAGGCTCAGCTCTTCAGCCAGTTTCTTAAGCTCATCCTCAGGAAGGTAATTATGCACCTCCTGCAGTTTCTGAAAGGCGTGAATGAGCACACCCCTTCTTTTCTGATCGTCTGTCAGCTGGTCGCTTACTACCCCGATTACATCATTAACTATCAGACTCATTTATCCCTCCTACGCCGGCATGAGGCGCCGCCTTGATCTCTCTTCTGGCAGCCATGTCCATGAGAACTCTTTCAGCTCCGAATTTGCCGGGCTCGTACTTCCTGAGTTTCAAAGCGTCACGTGCGCCGTCTATGTAATTAAGGGCCATTTCGAGAATCTTCTGGGGATCGGGCTCAAAGTGGAGCGCGCCCATATATCTTTCCATCCAGACTTCAGTCATGATCCTTGTTACTTCCTTGCTTGAACCAACAGGCGATTCACCGCCGAAAATTACCGGTACGCCCGATGCCGCGAAGTAGACACCGATAGCAATGGCCTTTTCAGACATCCATTCAGGGGCGATACCTACTGCAGGCATTCCGGCGATCTCATCAGAGAGGCCGCCTTCTTTCGCCATGTTTGTCGCGATAGTCAGTATGCGTGAGTTATCTACACAGGCACCAAGATGCAGGATAGGGGGTATGCCGATAGCTTCACAGACTTCTCTCAGGCCCGGACCGGCATTTTCAAGGGCCATCTCCGGAGTCAGGTAACCTTCAGTTGCGCAGGCGGCTGAACCGCAACCTGTTGATACGATCAGGACGTCGTTTCTGATCAGCTCGTTTACAAGGAATTTATGAATACCTGTTGCAGGTACTCTTGGATTATCACATCCGGCAAGACCAACTACGCCGCGGACTCTTCCTGCTGCAATAGCGTCATTGAGAGGCCTGTATGAACCGCGCCATTTTCCGCCCTGCATGTATTCAATGTACTCGTCTGAGAAACCGCCGATTAAGGTAGATTTCTTTGTGACGTGGCTTCCCTCTGTTGTCCTGTTGGGGAAGTTGTCACAGGCAAGTTTAAGAATTTCCTCTGCTGTCTTCTTTGGGTGGTGCTCGTCATGTTCAATGTGTACTGCACCCTGGATCATAGCCTTGGGGCTTGTAGTAATAATTTTCGTGTGGAATTTCTTGGAAACTTCTGTAATTGCAGGCATGATGCACTGAACGTCTACTGAAAGCGCGTCGATCAGGCCGGTCATGATGCCCAGTTCCTGATTGGTGAACCCTCCTGCTGTTGGGATACCGTGTCTCATCAGGACTTCATTTGCTGTACAGCACATACCGCCGATGTTGATACCCTTAGCGCCCTTTGACTTGGCGTATTCGATCATGTCAGGCTCGGAAGCCACATCAATAATTGCCTCGGCAAGTGTTGGCTCGTGACCATGAACAACCATATTGACTTCATCGTCCTTGAAGATACCAAAGCTGGCTTCTGCCTTGACAGGCTGCGGTGTTCCAAACAGAATGTCTGATATGTCAGTAGAAATCATGCAGCCGCCCCAGCCGTCTGCCAACGCAGTCCTGAGACCCTGGGTCAGCAGGTGGTCCGGCTCATGGTCAACACCAACTGCTGTACGGTGCATTGTCTCAACAACCTCCCTGTCAATTCCTCGGGGAGTGATGCCGTATTTTTTCCATCTGTCCTGTGTTTTCTGAGGTGCTCTTTTGCAGTAGTTCAGCTCACCGTTCTGACGGCCGAAGTCCTGCAGAAATGTTTCTGCAACGTCCTTGGCAACGTCATTTACAGGACGTCCCTCAAATTCAATATCAAGGATGCCGGCGACTTTGTATAGCTTTCTGACATCTTTTATCTGGAAGTCCTTGGTCTCGCCTGTTGCAACTGACAGAAGGGTGTTTGCCATGTCTCTTGAATGGTCAGAGTGGGCGGATGTTCCTGCGGCAATCATCCTGAGAAAGTTTCTTGCTGCAACGGTAGACAGAGTAGCGCCGCATACACCTCTTGCTTCCTCTTCCGCGTTCTTGCCGACCAGCCTGCATGGGCCCATGTGGCATACACGGCAGCAGGCGCCTGTTTCACCGATAGGGCAGGGCTTGAGCTTTTCAGCCCTGTCAAAGCATGTATCAATTTTGTGTTCTTCAGCCCACTGAATTATCTCTCCTGCTGATGTACCTGCACTCTTTATTGGTTTGTCATTACTCATATATCCTCCTTAAGCTGTCAGCTTTAAGCTGTCAGCTGATCAGTTCTCAAAGTATTTTCAGCTCAAGGCTGAAAGCTAATAGCTGATAGCTGTTTAAAACATAGGGTCCATTTCGAGCGCGGGATGGCCTGCGCTTGAAAGGAATTCCATCAACTTTTCCGAATCCTCCGCATTGGTTTCATCAGCAATCTTATCAATCAAATCAGGCACGCCTTCTTCTTCGCACCTCTTTGTAAATTCCTCACCAAGTCTTTCTTTCAGGTTCTTTGTCATCCAGACGATCCTCTTGATACCGCCGTCGGCAAAGAGGAACTTCGGGCTTGTAATGAAATTAACACCGATTCCCATAAAACCGGGGTTCTGGGTCCCGCCGCCGACTGTTCCGGCAAGGGTGGAGAACTTCATGCCGGCAGGGGTCATGCCAGTATGGCCCCTCTGTACGAGCATGATTCCGTTTGCTTCGGGAACGATGGCGACGATACACTCAAAACATCCGCAGGATGTCATGGGATTGTCCATGATTGTATACAGGTTCAGTGTTTCAACTGCGCCTGCAGAGTTGCTCTTAAGATACTCATCAACGCCTGCCCATCTTCCGGTATTTGCGTCCAGCACTTCACCTTTTTGAATGGGCTGATTGCCGCCTGTAGGATCAATTTCGAATGCGGCTTTGCAATCAAGCCAGTTATATGCGCCGCAGAGACCTAAACGCTCAGGACTTATTACACATACGTGAGACGGAGCAAAGGACTGACAGAGAAGGCATGAATAGTATGTATCTACTGATTCATCATTCAGACCGGCAAGTCTCCGGTCTCTTTCTTTGTATACCCCTCTTGCCTGATTCTGCAACTCCAGAACGTCCTTCTCATCAACGTAAAGGGTCACCTCTACTTTGTCAACAATTTCCTTGAATCTGTTTTTGGTCATTGTAGCCTGGATTACCCCGAAATGCTCAAGGGTAATACCGTCCTTGTATGCCTGATTGCTTATACGCATCCATACGATATCACGCTGTCCCATATGCCAGAGGCCCTGGGCTTCATTGATATTGTGATGGAACTTTCTCTCGATGATTGCTTCAAAGTCGTTCTGCATCTTTCTTCCGGCGACATCCATAACAATCGCGAGCGGCATTTTTCCGCCTTCTTTAAATCTTTTCTCAACATCAGTTCCAATAATCGTAATCTTTCCGTCCTCAACCTCTTCCAGTTCTTTCGTCCTTACCCATTCGAATGCAGCTGTACGCTGGCCGCCGAACTCGATGAACATGTCTTCTTTTCTGATCCTCTCACCCTCGAATGCAGGTCCGAAGGCAACAGGGATCGGGGGTTTTGCAACAGTAACCTTGAGACCTCTGACTTCAAATGCCCTCTTCACAATCTTATCGTGGTCAAATTCTTTTTCAACATGTTCATAAGTGCAGACACCCGTAGGATGGATGACGGGGATGTCTGTATCTGCGATTGCAGGATAGCCCATCACTATGGCTCCTGCACCTGTTGACCATTTTGTATCGTCCAGCTCTCCCAGGACGAGGGCGAATGCAAACACTCTGTCTTTCGTATATTTAAGATGCGCCTTATAATCTCCGGGCTTGTTTCCACCAAAGATCATTGATGCCCTGATTGACCAGCTGAGGGCATAAAGGGTGTGTTCCGTGTCCGGCCCGAGGGGGACGATGTAGGATTCCCAGCCGAGTTCAACGCCCTTGCTGAGCAACTGCTGTGTCACATTCGTTACCTTCCCGTTTTTGTCTTTTGCTTCTCCCGAAAGAAAGGTGAGGATGTTTTTTTCCTGCAGTTCTCTGACAATCTTTTCAGCAATGTCGGCGTCCGGTGCTGCTCCGATGATCGCTGCAAAGCCGGGCATCCTGCCGTCAACAAGCTGGATACCGAGGTTTCTCTGAATCGTATCTGTAATAAATCCGTTATAGACATATCCTGTTTCAGGATCTGTTGCCGGCTCTTCATCGTTCAGGTACCTTAATGCGAGGATAATCTCTTCACAGAAAAGCGTTGCCATCCCGGAATCAAGTGCTTCTCCGAGATAGGGCTTCCACAGTTTATCATCAGGCTCATCCTGAAGCATTTCCCTCGCCATCTCCAGAGCGACTTTCATGTCGGCGAGAGTTTTGACGGGAAAGGCAGTCATTGCATATATCTGTGGCAGGTAAAAAGCAGTATCGGGAAATTCAAAAATAAAGTCCTTCCCTTTTTCAGCGATAGCCTTCTCCAGCATCTTCTCTGCCCGTTTGAACAGAGTGTGTGAAGCTCTGATGGCGGCAGAGGCAATTATTTTCGACATTGAAACCTCCTCTATATAGTAATTTCTGTTTCGTCAGCAGGTTAGGGCATAAAGTTAAGAAATCTTCTGCCTAACATTTCTTCTGGATACTACTTACAGCTTTGACATACACCGTAAAATTCTATTGCGTTCCCTACTAGATGGAAGCCGGCTGTCAGGTCTTCAGAAAGTTCGACTTTGAACTCTTTATGGATATCGGCAATTTCGTTACACTTAATACAAATAAGGTGGTGGTGCCTGCTGATATCCGGATCATACCTTTTTTTATTGGGGTCTATTTTTAGTTCCTGAACGTTCCCTTTGTTTTTTAAAGCTTCAAGTGTGTTATAGACCGTTGCAAAGGACATTGTGGGAAAATGTTTTGTGACTGCCTTATAAATATCTTCTGCTGAAGGATGACACTTGTTTCCCTCAAGATAGTTTAAAATAGCCAGTCGCTGAGGAGTCAGCTTAATCTGTAAACTTCTATATTTTTCCATTGCAATAGGTGCCAGTAATTATAAAAATTATCACATTAGAATGATTCTTGTCAATCCTCTCGATTATTAGTACTCATTCTGCCTATCTTCCTTTCAGAAAAGTGGGAATGGCGTTCGCTTCCCTTGGTCCGACGGTTATTTTCCATCCATCGAGTTTGTCCTCAAGGGCACCGCTTAAAATAGCAACCTGTCCAGGCAATATGAGCTCCTTGTGGCTGATCGTATCGGTGATGCCGCTTTCGGTAATGAACTGAGCTATCTTTGCCGCAGTAAATTTGCCGGCAGCCCACGCAGTAAGAACCGACAATCCTTCGCAATCCATAACCGCAAGACGGCTGGGAACTTTGCTGTTTTCTATTTCACCTGAAACGATAAAATAGGTCAGTGAGAAATTGGTAGTGATCATCAACGGTGAATCAGCGGTCGGTTCACTTATATCGTATACCTTCTGTTCAACCTGCATGGGGACCTGCGGGTCCGTATAGAGGTTCTGCCTGACTGTGAACAAGACAAGGTTTTTCCATTTTTCGACACTGCTTACAACGACGATCGAGGCATATTTGGCTATTGCAACAGATGCAATAGATGCTTCAAAGATGGGATCATCTCTCAGCACGAAATTAATGATCGGATATCCCAGTGGCTTAAAGCTTTTCTTCAGGGCTGATCGTCTGATCTGAGTATTGTGTTCAATAATATCTTTGGCTTTTTGTGCTCCCGAGTCAAGGACAATGTCTTCAACACCGAGTCCCTGGATTTTTTCTGTCAGAGCGCTCAACGCTTCCAGACCATCAGCACATGCAACGAGCGGAATGGCGTTTTCTTTTGCAATATTTGCCATGGCCTCAGCATTTTCATCAGTAGCACAATATAAGAGGGGCTTTCTTGAGGCCACAGCTTTTACCGCTGCTTCAGCGGCTGCAGGATCTTTACAGTTTAGTATAAGAGCCGCATCAGGGGCTTTCTCGGCCACAAGCTTTACGGCAGCTTCATATTTAGAGCTGTCTCCCGAAGCGAATTCAATTGATACAGCATCAACCCTGAGATTTTGTCCAACACGGTCAATCTCAGAATTTGCTACTTCAGAAACCGTGGCGGCAAGCTCTTCGTCGCCCAGGTTATCCTTTATGTTTACTGCCAGGGCACAGGGGTTGACGAATTTTTTGTCGTGCCTGAAAAGAACTGTTTCTCCGCCCATTTTTACTGCTTTATCGCCGGCACCGAGATTGAATGCTCGTATCGGAGGAGCAGATGCATCGCCCAGCGTTTTTTTTGCCTCTTCAGAGACATCGGGACAGGCTGAAAGTTCAACACCGCCCTGGGCCAGTTTCATTGCAAAGGCAAGACAGGTGGGAAATCCGCACTTTTTGCAGTTTGTCTTTGGAAGAAGTTTAAATATCTGAACTCCGGTTAATGCCATTTTAATCCTCCGTGTATAAATCTAAATTCATAAGCTCTTAATTTATAACGCAAAAAGCGCAACTTTACATCAGTTCATCAATTGTCTTTTCAGCGTTGCTGATTGCTGTGGGATGCCTCATTATTATAAGGTTGGTACCTGAGAGCATCATTGATGTTGCCGTTATCGCTTCCCACGCAATTCCTCTTTCTTCAAGAGAACCCCACTCGGGGACATCTGCCTCGGCTGCGACAGTCTCCTTGATCTTCCATACATACATGCCGACATCTCCTAATATGGGCGGCTGCATTGTTGCATCGTTTTGTGCAAGCCCGGCGAGTCTGATTCTCTCCATGACCGAGTAGGTATATTCAAGACCATACCCCAGTGCTGAACACATGGGATCGGTTATCAGCTTCTCTTTGTCAAAGCCCATCTGAGTGATCAATATGTTTAACTGCTTTGCGAGATTTATGTCCAGCTCTGACATTGCGATCAGTTTATGGTTATGGGCGAGGGCGGCAGCCACGATCGTTTTGTAATTGCCTTCCTGGGCCTTTCCGATTACGCAGTTATATCCGCTTGCCGTCTCGGCTGCAGCAACAAGCACAGATGCATCCTTTTCGATATGGTTGGAGCCGAGTATTATTAACGGAACGTTGATTGCAGTCAGAACATCCTTTATTGTTTTGGATGCATCTTCTGCAGAGCGGTCTCCGCGGTCAGGATGGGTACTCACGAGTCTGAGAGCTATTGCTTTTGCATTTAATTGATCCTGACAGTGTTTTGCCCATGTGACGGGATCTCCGCTGACATCTTTATATTCATTTTTCACTGTATCCGGCCAGTCATCTGGAGGACAGTCCTGAATTTCATGTGCAATAACCGGCCTGTTCGTTATCTCACCTTCAAATGATAAAAAGGGAAGGGCGCTGTCGCCTCCAATGGCAAGGGCCTTATCATCCTTCCCAAAATCAACAGCCAGGACTTTCCCATTGAAAGACTCTTTTGGAATAACAAATGACATATCAACCTCCGATTTAAAAAAATTCTTTTTTAAGCTGACAGCTGAACGCTGATTGCTGACAGCCCTTTATTACATTTCCAGATATGAATGAGCATAGAGCGTTTTATTCAAGAATATATCTGTTGTCTTCATCACATCCATAAGATCTTTATCCAGAGGGTTTGCAATTGCTGCAGTAAGCCCCTCATACATTAATAAAGTAAGGTACGTTTTGTCTATGAGACTTCTCATCTCTTTCGGTACGCCGTTTGAGATATTGCTCAGACCGACTACTGTTTTCATCGGTGGATCATTCAGTTCCTGGAACATTTTTATTGCCTGAATGGAATGCATGGCCTGATCCTGTGTGGTGCAGACCTGAAGGATAAGGGGATCAAGGTAAATATCTTCAAGGGGAACCCCGTACTCGGCGGCCCGTCCCATGATCTCGGCGGCAATTCCGCACCTTTCTTCTGCATCTGCAGGCAGCCCTCCCTTTCCTACTGTTAAAGCGATAATTTCGGCATTGTGCTTTGCTGCGAGCTCGAGCATCCCGAATCTTTCAGGATCGTTCGATGTAGAATTAATAAGTGCTTTCCCCCACTCACTATTGTGTACCTGCAGCCCTGCCTCAAGAGCGGAAGCGTTTGTGGTATCGAGGCACAGAGGGGCCTTTACAACCTGCTGGATACTTTCCACCATCCACTTCATCAGGTCTTCACCTTTTTCTTCAGCGGGGCCGATATTGACATCTATAAAATGAGCACCGGCCTTCCACTGAGCATCTGCAAGCTCCTGGATTGGCTTGGGGTCACGGGCATTCATCGCCTCTCTGACTTTTTTTGCAATAACGCTTATTTTTTCGCCGATTATGATCATACCCTGTATCTCCTTTTTAGGTAATAAGAATTACTGTTTCTGAGTTATCCTGAACAAACGTTTTGAAATATAACATAAAAATAATACACTAGTAATAATAAAAATACCCGTATTTATCAATTAATAAGAAAATTAAATACATTCACCTTTGATATGAGCAAAATTGAGAAATGATTTGTTCCGCGAAGGCCCATTTTATACGTAAGGTGATATATTACCTGTTTCTTCCGGTACTTCCTATCCAGAGCGGCAAAATAGTAATTGTTGCATATAGAAATGTGCATGATATAATACGTACTATTAAAATTACTGAAAGGAGATCATGATGGCAGATCCAAAAGATATGTGGCAGTGCCAGACGGTGAACTGCGGATACATTTACAACCCCGACAAAGGTGACAGAAAAGGGAAAATCCCGGCAGGGACGAAATTCGATGAACTCCCGGAAGACTGGAAATGTCCCGTATGCGGAGCAGGGAAGCACCTGTTTAAGGCTCTTGCATAAATAGATTCTGTTCATAACGACAGATTTTGTTTCTGTCATACACGAAGTCTTTTATAGGGTATTCAGAAGACATTGAAAAGACTGGATTCCGCTCAACAGACCCGCCTACCGGCAGGCAGGCTGTGTGGAATGACGACTCACATTGAAAGTTTATAGACAAATACTAAATAGTCGTTTTGTCCAGTGTAGAAGTTATTCTAATGAAAGAACCACTGAATACCGGGAGCGAATATATGGAAAGAAGGCATTCTCCAAGAGTACCGATAAGACTGAACGCAGAAGTTAAAACGGAAGGAAAGACCTACGCCGGAGTGATAGACAACATCTCTGAAGAGGGGATGGAGTATTTGATAACCTCCTACATTGAAGCGACAGGGGAATTCCAATCGGAACAGAAACTTGAGATGAAATTTCGTGCCCCTTCGGGAGAAACAGTCGATGTGGATTGTGAAGTGCGGTGGTCTATGGAAAATGCTGCTGACGAGAGAGTATTAATTGTCGGCATGAAGATCCTGGACCCACCCTCCCGATACAGAGAACTGATTGAAGAAATCACTATCCACAATTCTGACGATTCACTGGAGTGACAATATTTCGCCGGAATGGAAGGGGAATATGAACGCATCACTCAGTTTATGCATGAGGTAAGCTCAAAAACATGAGCGTTTCAAAGAAAAAATGCGCAGCAATCATGTTTCCTCTTGAACTATACGATTAACTGTTGTAAAGTATGCTATGCATAAGGTTGCGGCTATAATACCAGCACGTTATAACGCAACCCGCTTCCCCGGAAAACCCCTTGCATTACTAAAGAAGAAGCTCCTTATACAACATGTCTATGAACAGGCTTCCCGCGCCCGTCTTGTAAACTCGGTGATTGTCGCGACTGATGACCAGAGGATTTATGATGCCGTTGCGGGCTTTGGAGGCAGTGTCGTGATGACTTCCGCCGGTCACGAGAGCGGTACTGACAGAATAGCTGAAGCAGCAGAAAACATTGATTGTGATTATATAATAAATGTCCAGGGCGATGAGCCCTTTATTGAGCCTCAGATGATTGATGATGTGGTGAATCTGTTGTACAATGATGAGAGGGTGGCTATCGGTACGCTGGTAAAGAGAGTGACCGAGGCAGACGATGTTCGTTCACCCCATGTTGTGAAGGTTGTCATGGACGAGGAAGGATTCGCCCTCTATTTTTCACGGGCACCAATTCCCTATCACAGGGACATGTGGAAGGATCTGGAAAGCATTCAGTTTGAAGGACAGGACCCCGTGGTTTTCAAGCATATCGGCATCTACGGATTCCGCAGAGAGTCCCTCAGAAAGTTTTCGTCTCTAAAAAAGAGCCGCCTTGAAGAAATTGAAAAGCTGGAACAGTTAAGAGCGCTCAATGCGGGGATGAAAATTAAAGTGCATGAGACAGAATTTGAGACCTTTGGAATTGATACTATAGATGACTTAAGAAAGGCTGAGGAATGGCAAAATACATCTTTGTAACAGGTGGGGTATTATCCGCACTTGGAAAGGGAATAGCAGCATCGGGTATCGGGGCTCTTCTGGAGGCCCGTGGGCTGAAAGTAACCATACAGAAACTTGATCCCTACATTAATGTTGACCCGGGGACCTTGAGCCCCTTTCAGCACGGTGAAGTCTTTGTTACCGATGACGGGGCCGAGACTGATCTGGACCTCGGTCATTATGAACGGTTTACATCAACACGTATGACACAGAAGAATAATTTCACCACGGGCAGGATTTATTACAATGTTCTTCTGAAGGAGAGAAGGGGAGATTACCTTGGTGAAACGGTACAGGTTGTTCCCCATATAACCGATGAGATCAAGAATGCAATCAGGGCAGTCAGCGGAGAGTATGATGTTGTCATCGTTGAAATCGGAGGTACGATCGGTGATATTGAAAGTTTGCCCTTTCTCGAAGC
>CALZGI010000288.1 GCA_945786855.1 Thermodesulfovibrionia bacterium
CCTGTGCCCCAGACAGTGAGAATGTACCGGGGCTTTGCCGGGTCCTGTTCTATTTTTGAACGGAGGCGGTTAATATGGGAATTGACAGTGTGTTCATACCCGTCATGACCATAACCCCAGACCCTGTCGAGCAGATCTGCCCTTGTATAAACACGGCCGGGATTACGTGCAAAATGCAGGAGCAGATCGAATTCCCTCGCAGTAACCTCTACAGACATTCCGTTGAGAGTGACACTCATCTTTCCAGAATCAATGACTATCTCTCCTGCACGTATAACATCAGACACCTCTTTAATCCCCTTTTCTTCCATCTTCTCCACCCTGCGCAGTATTGCCTTGACCCGCGCCATGAGTTCCATAATACTGAAAGGTTTGGTAACATAATCATCCGCCCCGATTTCCAGGCCCAGTACGCGGTCAATTTCAGAAGACTTTGAAGTGAGCATCAGAATAGGGACATACTCCGGCCTGCGGCGCAGCCGCTTGCAGATCTCCAGACCGTCTATCCCGGGAAGCATAAGATCGAGGATAATCAGGTCATACAAGTCCGATTCAGCCATGGCAGTTCCCGATACACCGTCGAGTGCTATTGTTACGATGAAATTCAGATCTTTGAGATGCAGTTCAAGAAGCTGGGCAAGCTCTTTATTGTCTTCAATTACAAGAATTTTTTTCGCCATCTATGGGCACCCCCGGAACGCTGTGGCTCTCACAGTAATTATACCCGCAAAATATCACAAAAGAATCACGAACTGATGTAAGGACTGAATACGCCTGTCGATAGCCGGGTCTGTCCCGAAGCTTTTATTCTTTTTTTAACCTGTCGACAAAAAGCTTACGGAGCTTCGCCACTTTCGGCTCAATAACGATACGGCAATAGGGTTCTTCACTGTTCCGTCGGAAATAGTCCCTGTGATAGTCCCCGGCGGGATAGAAATGCTCAAAGGGGGCAATTTCCGTGACGATTGGGGAGTCCCAGATGCGATCTGCCGACAGCTGAGCAATCACCTCCTCAGAAGTCGTCTTCTGTTTACCCGTATGGTAGAAGATGGCCGAGCGATATTGTGTTCCCATATCATTGCCCTGGCGGTTGAGTGTCGTTGGATCGTGAATAGTAAAAAAAACATCCAGGATCTCTCTGAAAGAAATGGTCTCAGGATCAAATGAGACCTGAACAACCTCTGCATGCCCTGTAACACCGGCGCATACTTCACGGTAAGTTGGGCTTTCTACCGACCCTCCGGAATATCCGGACAGGACATTCAGTACGCCCTTCAGTTGCAGAAATACTGCCTCCAGACACCAGAAACAGCCTCCTGCAAGGGTGGCCACTTCGCTGCCCGCAACGGAATTGAATTCATTATGCTGCTCATTCATTGATAAAACATCCGGCTATTGGTTTATTACCGATGGCCAGTTCCTGTCTGCTTTCATAATATTTTCATCCATTTCGCCAGACCAGAGGGTTTGTATTTTCTTGTTAAGATTCAGGTAAAGTTTTCCATCCACAACTGACCACGCCTCAGGATCAATATCAGCCGTGGTCCCACGGCTCACGGCATAGGCTCAGTAGCCGCCATATTGCGGAGCATACATCTCAGGGTCAGCAGAAAATAATTCGAGATGTTCTTGGCCTGCAAACAGCCACCTGGCACCATTCCATTCATAAGTAAACGTATCATCTCCTTTGACAGGCTTTCCCATAATGAAATAAGCAACAGGGTCATACCCCTTTATGGCAATCCCGTCGGACCCTGAATTTACCGGCGCCAATACGGAAGAGCAGGCAACCAAGAAGAATGAACCCAGCATGATTCCAAGTCCGATGGCATTTCTGAGACAACAATCTCTTTTCTTCATACTCATTCTCCTAAAATCTATGATAAGGTTCATGTATGGGATTTGCAAGAGGAACAGCTGCCAGGTCTGACGCCGAAACCGGAACGCTGTATGTTCTATGTGGGCCAGGGCCAGCTGTGAAATCTGTTACAGCTCCTTCTTCCCCTGCTTTGATCGAAAGGCCGGATAATGCTAAAATTAAATTGTACCGGACCGAATAAAAACGTCATAAGAGGTGAAACAGAATGAGTATTCTTCCTGATGGTGAACAGCTAAGAAAAGCCATAAAATGGATATCCGATGAGCGCCTTGATAACCCGGAAGCCAGTCTGCCCAAATTGATCGGCGATGCCAGCCTTAAGTTTGATCTGCCCCCCAAAGATGCAGATTTTATCACGCGCTTTTTTACTGAAAATGCTGGAGATGAATCAGAGTAAGTAATTGAAGGTGTTGTTCACCGGCTCTAGTATGAAGGCGACAGGGGAAACCCTTTTTCTTTCCATGCAGCAAGTCCACCGAGGAGGGCGGAGACATTCTTGAAGCCGGATTTTGATAGTATAAGTGCTGCACGGGCACTTTTATCTTCAGCAGGTCACGTTCAGTAAAAGACGATATTCGTTGCAGGAGGCAGTATGGTCAGGCTTGACTCGACGAGTTCGAGGGGCACTGTTATAGCATCGGATATATGAAGCTTCTTATATTCAACTGTCGGGCGGACGTCTACGATAACTGCCCCCTTCCCCTTGTCAAGAAGGTCTTTGAGCTCAACAGGAGAGATACGTTTCACACTCGCCAGATCAGCTTCCACTGAGCCGTTGTCCGCAGAAGAATCTGATAAAAGAAATCCGGCCAGCATCATAGACGGGACGATCAAAACCGCCATGGTCTTTTTAAATTTTATCAAGTACTTATGCATAGCGTCCATAGTATAAAACATTTGTCCTGCAGAGGGAAACCCAAGCCGAACGGAGTTGCTCTTTACGGGCATCCTTCCGTCAGGATGAAAACTCTCCCTTAGCTGTCTCCCCTTCTGATCTCAGTAACAGTCTGTCCCCCTACTCCCCAGTTATCGGTATCCACCTCGTCTATTATTATAAACGTTGTCCCGGGGTTTTTGCCCAGAACATCCACGAGAAGCTGCGTGGCTCCTTTGATAAGTTTCTGCTTTTGTTCGGCAGTAGCGCCTTCCTTTGTTATCCTGATATTTACAAACGGCATTTTACCCTCCATTGAATGTATTGACCGGCAGCCAGCTGATCCAATACGTAATTTAGAACAGACCGGTTAAATAAGCAAATGGAATATAAGAGGCACATCCATAATGGAACCTCACGAACTCCATGAATTCGAACAATAGAATATGGTATCGTAATGGAGAATCCCATGGATATTAAGTTAAAAATATTCTGTACTGTTGCAGAAACCAAGAGCTTTACCAAGACATCCCAAATTGTACACCTTTCACAGCCGGCTGTCTCGCTCCAGATCCAGTCTCTGGAAGAATTCTTTGAAACAAAGCTCTTTGACAAGACAGGGAAACAGGTCAACCTTACCGCTGCGGGGAAAATACTGTATGAACATGCAATCCACATAATGGGTCATTACAACGAGGTACTGAAAGAAATCAGCAAGTTGACCGGTATGATGAAGGGGGCCGTAGCTCTCGGTGCAAGCACTACACTCGGCAACTATATACTCCCCTATATCATTACTGATTTCAAAAGGATCCACCCGAAGATCAAAATCAAGATGCGTATCGGAAACACCGAACGGATTGAAGACCTCATGCAGTCAGGCTTTGTAGATTTCGGCATTGTTGAAGGCAGGACATCCCGAAGTAATACCAAATCAGAAAAGGTCATATCAGATCAGCTGACATTAATAGTCCATCCAAAACACCCTTTGACAAGGAAAAGGATTGTGTCTGTGCTGGACCTGACGAGGGAGCCCTTCATCCTGAGAGAACAGGGGTCAGGGACGAGGCAGCAGATCGAAAAATTCCTCAATCAGCACGGGCTAAAGATTCAGGACCTTCATGTAGCGCTGGTGATGGGAAGTACGGAATCAATAAAGGCTTCCGTTGAAGCAGGCACGGGGATCGCAATTCTGTCCAAATGGGCAGTTCGTAAAGAAGTTGAAGACGGGAGGCTAAAAACAGTCAAGCTCCGGGAAGGCGGCATTCCGAGGGACCTTTCGCTGATCTACTCAAAAAAGCACCACCTTTCCCATGCAGACAAGGAACTTATCCTCTTCATAAAAAACTATGTGTATGACAATTTCTGAAAAGTGGATATAACTCCCCTGAAAGCAGAACTCTCGTACACCTGCATTCTTACTTTTGCACTTCTACGCTTTTGCTCTTTTGCCCTTCCGCACGTTTGCACTGCACACGTTGCCTGCCCCAGGATTCTGTGATACTATTGTAGATATTACAGCATGTTCAGACGCCGGTTCATACATAACCTGATATGATGGAGGAATGGGAAATGAAACGCCGTGATTTTTTAAAAACATCCGTCCTGGCAACTGCAGCACTTGCAGGAGCCCCTCTGGCTGCAGAGGCAAAAAAGGAAAAACCGAGGGTTCAGGCTTATCGCACCATGGGAAAAACGGGCTTGAAGATGAGTGACATATCTCTCGGTACCGGCGGGCTTCCATCACCTTCAATGGTGCTTCGGGCCATTGACAGGGGAATAAATTATATGGATACCGCACCGGACTACGGATCATCAGAAAAGTATATCGGTGAAGCAATGAAAAAAATACAGAGGGACAAAGTCATCATTGCAACAAAATTCTGTACCCCCTACTCATATCCAAACCATCTCCAGCAGGGAAGCAAAAAGAAGGAGTACATCACGGCTGTTGAGGAAAGTCTCATGCGAATGAAAACAGATTATGTGGATTTCTGCTTAGTCCATGCCATTGGGGAGTCCAGCAGGAACGTAGAAAATGAAAAAAAGCGCCTTCTCGATGAAGAAATGCTTTTCGCCGCTGATGAGCTAAAAAAGGCGGGTAAAATTAGGTTTCTCGGAATATCGTCTCACGGTCCGGACAATATGGAAGATCTTCTTCTCACGGCCGTCACGTCCGGACATTATGATTTAATCATGCCCTCTTTTAACTTTATGTCTTTCCCCCGCTTACCGGACGTCATAAAAGAGGCTAAGAAACGAGGTGTCGCCGTGGTCGCGATGAAAACCCTCGCCGGTGCAAAAGGGATGGACTTCGACAGCAAGGGCCAGCCATTTGAGCCCGCAGCATTTAAGTGGGTACTCAACCACTCCGAGGTGAGCGGCCTTGTGATTTCCATAAAAACTGTTTCTAACCTGGATCTATTCCTCAGTGCGTCAGGGCAGAAATTTAAGGCCTCTGACAGAAAGATACTGGACCGGTATGTACAGCGTTTTGGAAAGGAATACTGCAGGACAGGCTGCAATCAGTGCGAATCAGCATGCCCTGAAAGGGTTTCAATCGCTTCCATACTCAGGTACCAGATGTATTTTGATGACTATGGAATGGAGAAAACAGCCATGAAACACTACACGCGCCTGGAAGCAAAGGCTGAAAAGTGTACTGCCTGTGCAAACCGGAGCTGCACCGGTGCATGCCCTTATGGGCTTGACGTAAGCGCCCTTCTTCGAAACGCCCACGACACGCTTACATTTATCGCGTAGATGGCTCTTTCTGCTACATACCGCCTTCTTCTCCTGGGCCTTCTGCCCGCTGCAGCAATCATGATCTATGTAAATGGACAAAACTATGACCCTGGCCTCATAAACTTTCAGCCGTCAGAATCTCAGTCTTCTCCCCTGCTGTCTTTCTTTCCGCCAGAGATAGGGAACTCCGTCCGGACCGGACAGATCAGAATGTTTACAAAAGATAATCTCTATGAATATGTCAACGGTCATGCAGAATATTTTATCTCTGCCGGCTTCCTTTCCATGGCCGCGGGGGAATATCAAATATCGGGGAGTGAGAGTGAAGGGCCTGATGCCATAGTGGATATCTATGATCTGGGGAAAGGTATCCAGGCCTTCGGCATTCTTGCCGATGAGTCAGGCGGTACTTCCCGCATACTCGAGACCGGTGCTGCAGGATTCAAATCAGAAAAGGGAATCAGCTTTGTTAAAGGGCAGTATTACGTGAAAGTTTCATCGTACAATGAAAAAATATCTCTTGATCTTTTTGCCGGACACATTGACCGCAGGATAAGGAGCGGAACAGATCCCTTCCCGGAATTTGCCCGCTTTCCTGAAATCGGAAATGCACTGCATACGAGGTTTATCAGGGAAGCATACCGCGGACTGGATTTTCTAAACAATGTCATTGAGCGGGAATATAGTATTCGGGAAGAGAAAATGCAGATATCTCTGTTTACCGGCAAGGAAGATGCTGTAAATAATCTCGTCCAGTCATTTATGAGCTTTTTCCGTGATTCGGAAATCGAGTATGATACAATCGTGAAAAATGAAAAGATTATCTATTCAGTAAATGATCCTTACGAAGGAGAATGGATGTTGATCCCCCTTTCCAATTCTCTGTTCGGAGTATATGGGTCATATAATGACAGCATTATTGATACTCTGACGGCAGGAGTCCAGGATCAGCGAAAATAAATACCTGCCGAATTCTTGAGACTATGTGAAAATGCCTTCACAACACGACAAAAAAGAGCCGGGAGTAAGCAGAAGAGAAGTCCTCATCAGGACTGCAGCCGCATGCGGCCTTGCTGCCGGGGCAGGGATATGGGGGTACCATTTTTACAGTGACGAGCCTGTACGACGGCAGAACAATAAAATTTATACCTTAAGGAACTATCGCGTACCCGATTCCAGAGATCACCCTTCCTTCGTTGTCGTTCACGGGAATGCTCCCGAAAAGATGGTACAGGCAGCCGCTGCTAAACTTGGCAGCATTTCGCGATTCATCAGTGCCGGTGACAGGGTCCTCATAAAACCGAATGCAGGCTGGGACAGGCAGCCGGAGCAGGCGGCAAACACAAATCCCGAAGTTGTAGCAGCAGTCGTCAGCCTTTGCCGCGAAGCGGGTGCCTCAGAGGTGTGGGTAACAGATGTTTCAATCAATGATCCCTATCGAAGTTTTGCCCGTTCCGGCATCGAAGCTGCTGTTCAGAAGTCGGGAGGCAGGGTGAAATTCACCTCAGAGAATGATTTTGTCCTGACTGACCTGAAAGGGCAGGTCCTTCAGGTCTGGCCTGTGAGCAGGTTTTATCATGAAGCAGACAAAGTAATTAATCTTCCCGTCGTCAAGCACCATTCATTAAGCAAATGCACGATATCCATGAAGAACTGGTACGGTATCCTCGGCGGGCGCCGCAACCGTCTGCACCAGGACATTCACACTTCAATCGCCGACCTTGCCTCTGCTGTACGTCCGACTCTGACCATAGTCGATGCAACCCGGGTCCTGTTCCGCAACGGGCCAACAGGCGGGAATATCTCTGATGTATCAGCAGAAAACACCATAGTTGCCGGTGTCGATGAAATTGCACTGGATGCTTACTGCCTCCGTTTTCTTAATTTAAAAGCTGATGAAGTTCCCTTTCTGAAAATTGGTGAAAGGCGTGGACTGGGAGTAAGGGACTGGCAATCACTGAATTATGTTGAGCTGAGCGTGTAATGAAATATCTCACCCTGCAGAACATCAGGCGGACATACTCGGTCTTTTTCTTCTGCCTCTTCGTGTTTCTTATCACCATTACCGATTTTCGGAATATGAAGGGGTATGAGGTTTCACTGTTTCTTGAGCTCGATCCTCTCGTTGCCTTCTCCACATTCCTTACCGGCTGGACAGTGTACAAGGGGCTTGTTCTTTCACTCATCATTCTTGTGGGAACATTCTTTTTCGGGCGATTTTTCTGTTCCTGGATTTGTCCCATGGGGATTCTCAATCAATGGATCAGCCACATCTTCAACAAACGGAGGCCCGTGGACGATTACCGCGTCAACAGCTACCGTCCGGTGTTTCGTGTCAAGTACTACATCCTCACCGTCTTGATGGTACTCGCAGCATTTGGTTCCCTCCAGATCGGTCTCTTTGACCCCATTTCATTCATGACCAGGTCCTTTTCAACATCGCTGCTCCCCGCTTTCAATTACTGGAGCGGGAATCTGTATATAAAACAGCCTCTTTTCTCAGGCGGGGTTTTCATCGCCCTTCTGTTCCTTGCAGTTCTTTTTGCCAACAGGTTTTTATCCCGTTTCTGGTGCCGTGTGATCTGCCCCCTCGGGGCACTTCTGGGATTTCTTTCCGGCACATCCCCGTTAAGAATCAGGAGGGATGTAGAAAAGTGCACCGACTGCCAGAAATGTCTGCGCTTCTGCCATGGGGCCTGTGATCCTCATACCGAGCTGAGAGTCAGTGAATGTCATCTCTGCATGAACTGCATTGAGGACTGCCCTGAAGGGGCCATACACTACGGGCTTCCCAAAAGCGCTTCATCTATTCATGCCCCCCTTGATATAAACCGCCGGAGACTGATAGAAACTGCGGTCGCAGGTGTCATACTCTTTCCTATGATGCGAAGTGCCGTAAATGCAGAGACGGACCCGCAACACAGGGTAATCCGGCCGCCCGGCTCAATTGGAGAGAAAGACTTTCTCGGCCGGTGCATCAAATGCGGAGAATGCATGCGCGTCTGCCCAACAAATGTACTCCAGCCAGCCTTGCTGGAAGGAGGGTTCGAAGGCCTCTGGGCCCCAATCCTCATAAATAAAATCGGCTATTGTGAATTCAACTGTGTACTGTGCAGCCAGGTATGCCCCACCGGTGCCATAACCCCGCTCTCTGTAGAAAGAAAAGTGGGGAAACCGCCTTACCATAAGCCCGTCAAGATAGGGACAGCCTTTTATGACAGGGGACGCTGCCTCCCCTGGGCAATGAATATTGAGTGCATTGTATGTGAAGAGGTTTGCCCCACATCACCAAAGGCCATATGGTTTGAGAACGTTGAAGTCAAACTGCGTGACGGAATGAAGAAAACCCTCAAACGTCCCCGCCTGGATACAAAACTTTGCGTAGGATGCGGTGTATGTGAAAACAAATGCCCTGTCCATGACCTTCCTGCCATCCGAGTTTCATCCATCGGAGAAACACGGTCTCCGTCAAACCATATGATTTTAAGGAATGGATAAAGAGTCTGCGGCTGAGCCGGGTATATCTCCTTATTTTTTTCTCAGTCTCTGCCCTGCACTAAAAACCCGACAATTGCGACAATACCCATCAAAAAACCTGAAAGTATGTACACCGTCATTCCCCATGCCGGAATGTCCATTGAATCACCGATGTTGGCCATACCGGAAAAGTATCCCCAGTAGAAGACAAAACAGTATGATGTGAGAAGTCCCATGCGATACTTTCCGAACAGAAGGAAGAGTGACATTATAACTATGTAAAGGATCATTTCCCACAGGGGGACAGAAAATTCTTTCCCTGAAATTACGTCGAGTAAAGTACCCAATGTCTCCATCTAAAAAACCTCCCTTTAAAACTATTCGCTGCACTTCCGTCTCTTTATCGGAAGAGACCTCATATAACTTAAGTGCCCCATAGAAAGCATTCCATCGGAGAAAAGCCAAATACTCCGCAGAGGGCCTCCGGGGAGCAAACGGTAGCCCGTGCAACAGGAGTCCTGCGGTATTTCATTCACATTCACTCTCTTGATCATTTTCAGTTAATACCATTTGCCAATCAGATTATTCAGTATGTTACTGAATTCGTCAAATTAATTTGTCATCCTTCCGCCCAAGATAATATATGGAGGAGGGGCAATAGTGGTGAATCAACCCGAAAACAGACAGCCTCGAAAGGAGTCATCATTGATATTTCATTATCTCTGACCTAAAATAGGGCATCTTCATTAAAGGCATGCACGTGTTCAACCGCTCACATGATAAAAGCAACCCGGGGTCCATTACTGCACGTCTGGCTATTGTTGTCCCTGTCTGCCTGCTTTCAGGGGGAATAGCCCTGGGCGCGGGTATGGCCGTTCCGGAGGTGGTTTCTGCCGGTTATAGGAAATCAGACGCGGTTCTGCTCGCCATGTATGTCCTCATGGCCCTCGTGTTTTCCTTTCTCTGCTCCATTGCGGAAGCTGTCCTGCTCAGCATGACCCCGTCTTTTATTGCTGACCTGAATCAGAAGAGACCGAAGCTGGCCGCTCTGCTGAAAAAATTGAAACAGGAAAATGTGGACCGCTCTCTGGCAGCTATCCTGACATTAAACACCATAGCGCACACGGTCGGGGCCATTGGTTCCGGAGCAAAGGCAACCGCGGTATTCGGCAGCGCCTATTTCGGTATGTTCTCTGCGGTCATGACACTGATGATCCTATTCCTGTCGGAAATCATTCCCAAGACACTGGGCGCTCTGTACTGGCGCCGTCTGGCCGGACCTACGGCGCAGTTTGTCCGCTGGCTGATTTTCCTGCTCTATCCGCTGATATTGATTTCAGAACTGCTGACGAAATGGATAGCCCGGGGAAAGAAAGTCCACGCGTTCAGCCGCGACGAATTCATTGCCATGGCGCACATTGGAGTGCAGAGCGGACAGCTCAAGGGAGATGAATCGAGGATCATCCGCAACCTCTTCACCCTCGCCTCTCTGACAGCAGAGGACATCATGACTCCCCGTACTGTCATTGTTGCCTTGAGGGAGGACATGACAGTATCTGAAGCAATGGCAGAGTTGGGGGACAGGCCTTTTTCCCGTCTGCCGGTATATGGCAAGACCCTGGATGACATCAGGGGCTTTGTTCTGAAGGATGATATTCTGATGAATCAGGCGCTGGACAGATCCGGTATTGCACTTGAGACCTTAAAGCATGACATTGATATTGTTCTGGCAGTTCTGCCGATCTCGGACCTGCTGGGATTTTTTCTGGAACACCGCTCACATATTGCGCTGGTGGTGGGTACCTACGGGGGAACAGAGGGGCTGGTGACCCTCGAAGACGTTGTGGAGACCCTGATCGGCATCGAAATCATCGATGAAGATGACGTGGCCAGGGACATGCAGTCCCTGGCGAGAAGGCAGTGGAAGAAGCGGGCGGAAAAGCTCGGCCTCAGGGTTGAAGGTGAATAAGTCGCGCTGCGGGTCAGTCTCCGGGAAGAGAAAACATCATTGCTAAAGATTACGGTTAAGATTTACTGCCGGAATCTGCACTGCAGGAACATTTCTAAAAGTGAGTATTTTTTCAGGGTAAAACATTATTGTTGAGATTTTCATTTATATATACTAAAAATCATCAGAGGGTTGCACAGTCGCAGTCTGTTTATATTTCGCTTAAATATTGTTTTTTTTAGCAGTCTGAATTTTATTCACTTTCCCCTCTTATCAATGAGCAGTCATTTAAGGAAGCATTGATCATTACAATCTTTTATATGCGAAAATTATGCGAGAATTTTCTTGCCCAATGCGGGAAAATGGGATATACTTTTCGTGGACACGGCTATGTGTCCCCCATATATCAATAATGTCAGGAAAGCGGAACTTCCATCTATCTGTTATTACAGAGCAAAACGGAATGTCAAATATTTGAGTTTTTAAGTATTAGGCATGTTACGATGAGGTGCATTCCCTGATTCATATTGAAAACCCGACAAACGGGAAGTGCATCTATTAATATGTTAGGCAAGGCGCCGGATTGACGGAGGTTTCTGGAATGCATATCGGGACAAGAGATGGCTGACATTTTCATCAGCTACGCCAATGAAGACAGAAAAATAGCTAGCAAGTTGGCGAGCGCTTTGGAGGCTCAAGGGTGGTCTGTGTGGTGGGATCGAAAAATCATCGCAGGAGCAAGCTTCGATCAAGTAATTGAGTACGAACTTGAGACAGCGAAAAGCATCATTGTGCTATGGTCGGAGAGTTCAATCTCTTCGGAATGGGTCAAGAATGAGGCGGCCGTGGCCGTGGAGCGTGGAGTGCTTGTACCAGCAATGATCGACAACGTCAAGCTACCGCTTGAGTTTCGCCGAAAACAAACAGCAGATATAGTTGGCTGGGATGGCAATCTTTCGAATCGAGGGTTTAAAGTGCTTTGTGGCGGAGTATCAGCCACGGCTAACATTTCTAATGTAGTGCCGCGTCATCCCCATAAATCACTGTGGGATAGGTTTCGTTGGAATCGCCGCTGGATTCTGATTGCTACCATAACAATCATCGTTGCGTTGGGCTTTGCAATTTATTGGGGCCAACTTGTTAAACAACAAAGCGAATCTCAGATCAGCGCTAAAGCTATCGAAGGCATTTGGTACGCTGATATCCAATACAGCTGGGGTATTAGCCAAATAGAGGAATTTGATTTCATCGTCGATGGCGAACAGCTGATCGGCACCGCATCCTTTGATAAGGGACCACGCCAAATTATCGATGGTAGATTATCAAAAAATCAGCTTTATTTCCGAACGAATCTAGACGATAGGATTTTCCAGTACCGGGGGGAGACCGTAGAGTCGCAGATACAGTTCACTCTCGACAACAAGTTCGAGCCGCCGACAAAATTCGTCGCCGCTAGAACTGTGGAAGAAGCCCGGCGGCTTCGGCCAAGACGGCCTTCTGGTGGCACTGAGCCAAGACTAACTTCTATTCACACGGGGCCATATAAACTTGATCACATAAAAACCAAAGTAAACCAACTGCACATTGATATCAGACAGTGCTACATTGCCACCGAATTCGATCCAGTGGATCATGATAACGTCTTATACTTCCTCAAGATCGGTCGGAATGGGACGGTGAGTGAAACGGGAGCCCCTGGAACAGATCAGCGTTCCGTCGAACTAGACGGCTGTATGGATCGTGCTTTTCGAAATGTGAACTGGGGCGCGACACCTAATGGAATGGATGCTGAGATTCGTTTAGGATTCAAAGCGCTTCCGGCTTGGCGCATTCAATAGGCTAACAAAATGGATAGGTATGAAAGGATTCATATTTTGACTGTGTTTGACTTATTATGATCAAATCAGTTTACTGCATGTTGACGTGCTTTATGGTTCGATTCACAGAGCTAGGCGTTACAGTCATTTCAATTGATAATCATCAATTCATCTTACGCATCAGATTACTCATAATTTAGATAAATCCACAAATTCAGAATCATTGTGAATCATTCATAATTAGATAATATCTTCAATTCTTTCTGGATTAATATCTGACAATAACAGGTTGAAAGTTAAGAATTGAGATTATCTTTATTTCACTAGGAAAATCAGCAGTTCATCCCATTGTCACATGTTTTCGGTAATCCTCCCATAATTATCTTAATCCATTTTTTTTTAAACTAAACGTTCTGATTGCCCAGTGCAGAACCGAGCAGATCATTCCTGATAGAGCAGAGGGAATATAAATTGATATAAGGTCATAGGTGAAATAGTCAGCCATCCCTCCAATGTCATAACCGGCAATATAGAAGCCTGTAAATAAGCCGGTCATGGTTCCTATAAGAATACCGGCAAGGATGAAAAAGGGTAAAGTGAGACATTTTTTGCGTGATAAAATCAGAAGAGCCGGTATACCGAAAAGCGTTGCAGCCATGTAAGCAACCGGAGTTGCATAACGATAGAAGCCAGGCAATGCAGACAGCAACCCGCTGAAGCTCCGGGGACCAATCGCAAGTTCACTCCAGACAGTAAATGAAACCGGGGCAGCAAGGGGGGCAATGAGAAGAGCTAAAATGTTCTTCAGACGTTTCATATTAAAATTTATTCAGGCATAAGCACTTCGGTTACTAACTGTAATATCAGTTATTTTAATCATAATTCATAGCTTAATTGAAATGGGGCTCTGCCCCATTTCAATATATCATTATTGCTCGTAAGTTTATTCTGAATGTAATCCAGCCCTGCACCAACTCTTCTATATTATCTATAAACGATTGTGTTATTATTGGTGTTGTATTTCACCTTGAGGAAGGATAGTCCCAGTCAGCGGCAAATCAATGAAAGGTAAAGTTTACATAGTCGGTGCCGGGCCCGGGGATATCGGCCTCTTTACAGTAAAGGGGCTCAAATGCCTGCAGAAAGCTGAGGCAGTTGTCTATGACTTCCACCTCAACGCCCAGGTTTTAAACTATATCAAACACGATGCCGAGTTTATCTATGCCGGGAAACGGGGCGGACAGCACGATATGACTCAGGACCGGATTAACGCCACTCTCGTAGAAAAAGCAATGGAAGGGAAAACTGTCTGCCGCCTGAAGGGAGGAGACCCTTTCGTTTTCGGCCGTGGAGGGGAAGAAGCGGAAGTTTTGGCAAAAGAAGGCATCGAATTTGAAATTGTCCCGGGCATCAGTTCCTCCGTCGCAGCGGCTGCCTATGCGGGCATACCCCTTACCCACAGATCATATTCATCCTCCTTTGCAGTTGTTCCCGGTTACGAAGATGTGACAAAAAAAGAGAGTTCCATTGACTGGGCCCGTCTCGCAACAGGTGTCGGAACGATTGTGTTTCTCATGACCGTCAAAAATATATCCATGGTCTGCAAAAGGCTTGTAGAAAACGGCAGATCAGCTGATACTCCTGTAGCAGTCGTCCGCTGGGGGACGAGAGCAGACCAGACGACCCTCGTTGGTACGCTGAACACTATTAATGCCCTTGTAAAAGAAAATGAGATCAGACCGCCTGCAGTGATGATAGTCGGGGATGTGGTGAAACTGAGAGACAGACTGAAGTGGTTTGAGAAGAAACCACTCTTCGGACAGCGGGTCCTCGTGACAAGAGAGCATACTGTGGGATTTGAGCCCCTTGAGGAACTGGGCGCTGAAATTCTGGAGTTCCGCACAATCGAGATTGCTCCCCCTGATGACTGGACGGAGCTTGACCGGGCCATAGATATAATAGATACCTATAACTGGCTCATTCTGACAAGCGTAAACGGGGTCAAGTTTTTCTTCCAGAGACTGATGGAGAGAGACAGGGATATCAGAGATCTGAAAGGTATCAAAATCTGTGCAATTGGCTCAAAAACAGCAGCGACAATTAAAAGCTATGGTATAAAGGTAGATCTAGTTCCAAAAGTATTCAATGCCGAAGGACTCGTCGAAGCCTTCCTGTCAGAACACACAACAGGCACTGGCGAGAAGAGACTGGATGGCATCAAAATACTCCTGCCCAGGGCGAGTATAGGGAGAGAAGTCTTTCCCCGAAAGGTCAGGGAACTTGGAGGTGAGATAGACGTTTTCACCGCCTACAAAACGGTAAAACCGGAAATCCACGGCAAGCGGCTGAAGCGGTTTCTCAAAAAAGGCAAAATATCTATTGCAACCTTCACAAGCGCTGCTACCTTCGAAAACTATATGGAAATAATGGGAGAAGATGCGATCGATCTCCTGCAGGATGTTATTATCGCCGTCATCGGCCCCATTACTGCGAAGGCCGTCGTGAAAGCCGGGCTGAAAGTTCACATCATGCCTCCAAAAGCAACCGTGGATGCCATGGTGCATGAGATAATTGACTGGGTGACAAGGAAGCAGAAATAAAGCAGATATGATTTCTACAGCTTTTTCCGCTTCTGTCTGTTCCCCCGTGCCTTCTTTTTAATCCTGTCTATTTCAGTACATTCTGATGCATAACAGCTACAGTCTGAATATAAATAAAGAAAGAGGTTACTCCAGAGCTAGTGTGCTTTTTGCCTTTTATTGATAACCGCTATCAATCGTCGACTTTTCAGGATAATCAATATTCTCGATAATTCGCTTAAGTCAAGTTTTTTATAGTGACTTAGGTTCTGTTGGTAATTGGCATAAATCCTCAAGTTGGTTTGAAGATTATCGGTAGTAAGGTCGCGCACCG
>CALZGI010000289.1 GCA_945786855.1 Thermodesulfovibrionia bacterium
AGAGGTCGCAGGGATTGTAGTCGTATTGTCATAGCTTATACCGGACTGCCCGTCATAGCCCCCCCCCGGTTGTGCTCCGTTAAAGGGGTTGAATCCCATGGTAATTGTCAATCCGCTGTTGTGGGTCAGGCCCGAGCCTACGCTATCATAGTGACAGTCCACGCAGGGAAATCCCTTTATGTTGACGTGATAGTCATGGGCACCGCTGGTGGCAGATCCTGTTACACCCGGATTGTCAACGAGTCCGTCGGGACCTCCTGATGCAGTATCGATGACAGGAGGAAAACCGTGACAGACATTACAGCCTGTACCCTTGAAACCGTCAATGTGTAAGTGGCAGGTCGTACAGTCAATCCCTGCATTGTGAGTGTGATTTCCCGCAGCACTGTTTTTATGATAGATTGTCTGGGTATGGCAAACTTCACATACGCCGTCGTAAGTCCCGTCTCCATCTGCAAAAGAGTTGGCCCCTGTCTTGCCGAAAAATTTTACTACTTTGTTGCCGCTATTCGGTGTTCTCAGCGGTGTATTAATCAGGTTGCCGTAAATGATTCCAAAGGTATCTCCTGAAGTAATGAACGTTGCATTGATCGGTCCTTCAATTGTCAGAGTATCGCTGGTGTTGCTGATAATTTTGTATTTGTATATTTTCTGGGCAACATTGGGAATCACAACAAATCCCTGGAACTCATTTACTGTCCATCCTGCCCCTGTTTCAGTAAGAGTTGAGGATGTGACATTTGTTGATACACTTGAGTAAAGATAAGCCTGGCTTCCATGAGAGTCTGACTGAAGCTGGTAATGGGGGTTGTGGCAGATTTTACATTCTATCGTCCAGTCGCCGTATCCATTGTCGGTCTGAAGGCTGGAGTGAGTTCTCACGTAGGGAGCATCGATGTCATTATGGCAACTCCAGCAGAGCGTGTTGTACTGTGTATCATCGATGTCAACAGGCACATGAGATGTCCAGTCAGGCAATAAATCGGGCTGTGACCCATACACAAAATGGCAGGAATCACAGCCAATATTGTTTCCTTCGAAGTGCGGATAATCAAGGGCATATGAGGACCCGCAGAGTAGAATGAGTGCAAGAAGGTGTATCAGCAATGTTAGATTTTTTCTCATCTTCATTTTATAAACCTAAATCACCAACTGCGACATTTGCACCATAGAGAATACTCATGGTATTGAACGTACCCTGCTGTACTCCCGAAGCATCAAATATTTTTACGGCAGCGCTGTTCCCTAACCCGGGACCGGCAGCTACAATAATTTCCGCAACTCCGTCATTATCCAGATCGCCGACTGCCACATTCGCTCCGTAGGTGTTTGTTATATACGCCCTGAATCCGGAAATCATCTGTCCACTGCTCTCATAGAGTCTAATTTCGTCCACTCCACTGGGATCAGGACCCATCCCGCTTATTATTTCATCAAACCCGTCTCCGTTGACATCTCCGCTGCCGATGGTCACACTATAACTGTATCGGTCAGATTCCGTAATTTCTTGAATTAAATCCGTATCCCACTGCCCAATGCCTGAAGAAGAGTCAACGCTCCAGATCTTTATGACTCCGGGATTCGCCTGCCCTGGTCCGGGGGAAGTAATGATTTCATCTATACCGTCACCATTAATATCACCGGCGGCCACTCTTACCCCATAGAACGAAGTGTAAGCAGTGAGAGTGATACCGCTGTCTGCCAGTTCATTGTTAATCTGATCATAGGCATAAACTTTTACTTCTGCCGGATTTCCTGCTCCAGAGCCTGCCCCTACCAGCACTTCATATTTCCCATCTCCATTAAAGTCTCCGCTTGCAACGTTTGCGCCATAACTGTATTGATTCGCAGTTGTCCTCAAGTTCATGAGTTCATACCCGTCCCTGTCATAGATCCTTATTTCGGCCGGATTATCAGTTCCCGGGCCAGGTGCTGTTATCATTTCATCCATTCCGTCATTATTGATATCCCCGGCAGCTACGTTCACGCCGTAACCATATGCATGGGCCGTAAATTCAAGTCCGGTGGAGGTCCCGTCTGCCCTGAATACCTTTACCGTTCCCGCATTCTGCTCTCCATGGCCTGCTCCCACTATAATATTTCTACCGCTGCTCGGCTGGCTGTCGCCCTGACTTTCATACTCGCCATGAAAGCTTATGGTCAAGTTTTCCTGAAGGTCCTTGCTCTCTGAAGACGGTGTCTCATATCCATCCACATCTCCATAGATTATTGTGTATGTCCCTGCCGCAGCTGCTGTTTCAATCCAGTTTACGCCGCTTCCATTGTAGGACTGAGGCCCGTTTATCGTAAAGGTCGCTTCCGGTAGGTTTGTGCTCACATTCATTGTTCCCGTGATTTCAGTTATCTTCAGTGTCACCGGTATGACTGCGGGACTCATGGCAGCCCCCTGCCCTGTAACAACCACTTCTCCTCTATGGATACCGGGATTCATTAATGATATGTCGACGGATACCAGCAGGCTCTCAGGTGCCGTTCCTGAGGTCTTGTCCATGGATATCCAGCTGCTGTCCTGAGCCGATGTCCAGTTCATCGTCCCTGCTCCACTGTTTATAACCGACAATGTCTGCGCAGGCGGATTTGAACCATTCGTTGATATAAATGTTATTGACGCCGGTATAACTGATAATTCCGGAGCCGAAAGAACTTCCAGAGTTACTGTCACAATTTCTGTTGCCCCTGATGCTGCGCTGATGCTTATGTTTCCTGTATACGTGCCCGCTGACAGTCCGTTCAGATTAATACCCGCATTCATTGAAAAAGTACCTGAAGGCTGAACTGTTCCGGTCGTCTGCGACAAGGTGATCCAGCTTTCATAAGTGGCCGCTGTCCAGTCCAGAATGTCAGTCCCGTCATTGCTTAAGACGATGTCCTGCGATGCAGAAATGCTTGCTCCGCCCTGTGCCTGAAAGCTGAGACTTAAAGGAGATACGCTCATATTTGTGTACGTACCGATCCCGAACATCTCTACTTTCCGGGTTAACAGTGATGCCGAGTATAAACGGTTGCTGCTTCCTACCGTTATTCCCATTGGTGTCCTCATCGGGCTGCCTACGTCAAATACATCGCCGATGTGTGTACCGGAATTGTCATAAACCAGCACAACATTAAGAAATGAGTCAGTAACATAAAGTCTGCTCTGGTCATCAACGGTCATATGCTGGGGCCTGAACATCTCGCCTATATCATTCCCATAATTACTAAACCCTCTTTTAAAACTGCCATCAAGATCAAATACCTGAATCCTCGCGCCCTCTATTGACTTCCCGAACATGTCATAGGTGAGCTGATGATCAAGGACGAAAACCTCTCCTGCTGTTTCGTCAATCGCAATAGAAGTAGGTTTGTGAAACTGGCCATTTCCATTCCCGCTACTGCCGAAGGAAGAGAGATACGATCCGTCAGGATGGTATATCTTTACTTTATGCTCATCTCTGTCAACAACGTATATTTTGCCTGTGCTGTTGATTGCGATGTCATTCGGGTGGCTGAATTCTCCATCTCCTTCGCCAAGTTTAAATAGCAGGTTATAACTTGAATCGTAAGCTTCAACATTTCCTCTGTCTTTGTTCCCGATAAATGCCCTCATATTATTATCGACTGCTACGCTTATCGGTCTACTGAGGCCGATGATTTTATTGATATATTTTCCGCTCTGGCTGTAAACAAGAACCCTGTTGTTGACTGATTCTGCTACAAATAAACATTCATGTTTATCCAGTGCAACAGATGTTGGTGCGGATAGGTTTACCGTTACGGGCTGGAGGATTTCATAAGCAGGCATAGTTACAGCATAGGAATTAAATGTAAATATTATTAACATCAACATTACATTGAAAGAAACTTTCACCCGGAACCTGAAACTTCCCTTCTCTTTTTTCGTGACATCAATCATGTACCGCCCCTTTTTTCTTATATAATTTTTCATAATCATAATCTGATAGTACAAGAATGCAAATGGCATGCCTGTTAAGTTATTTACCGTAAATATACGCATTAAAAAGCTTTTTCGTTAATTAACTTTACACTATTTGCTAAATCATGTGGTGAATTACACTAGAAGTTGTGGGATATTCCTCAATTTAAAAATCATATTGAGGAATTTTGCTGTAATTTTTTTTGACACTCAGTGACATGATTGACAAATATTGTCACAAGATTGCCTGGGGGGAATTGATTTGAGGGAGGTGGGGATAAGTCCAATTCACAAATGGTGGAATACATGATGATCCGGGATAAAAATCAAAAAATCTCATATCTACCCCGGTCATTCAGGTATGGTGAATGTTAATGAATCAGTCCCTCGATTTTTTGATTTGCTTGAGCATTTCCTTAGCTTTGATACCAACAATCATTTTGGAGAACTTGTCTGCCAATATTGTGTACCCTGCTTCAGCCTCTCGCATGTTGCCAATTTGATAATTTGCTTCGGAGTACATGAACAGCATTGATGCACTGGGCTGTTTTCCACTCTCAAGATACTTCTCGTAAGCGGGTGCCGTCAGATTGAGAAGATTGTTCCATTCAGAATTCTTGTAATAGCTGTTTCCGAGAGTATCTTCAATAAATCCCCTGTAATAGGATTTCGGATATTTATTTATAAACTCTCCATATCTCAATTCCGCCTTCCCGTAATTCGGCGGAGTGTATTCATCGACATAGATGCTGATGAGTTTCCAGTAACTCTCCTGGGCAAGCGGGGCAGTAGGATATTCAGTAATAATTTTTTCATAGAGGCCTTCCACTTTGGGCATAACAGTCTCTCTGTCTTCGGTAGATTCAACAAGTCCAAGTATTTCAGTGAATATTTCGAGGGACTTTTTTTCCTCTTCCTTTGGAAGTGAAGCTACTTTTATTTCTTCACGAGGCAGCTCACTCTCTTCAGTTTCTTCTTCATCAACTGCCTCGGGGATCGCAGCCTGAACCTCTTCAGAGGGTAAAGCCTTAACGTTTCCCTTCATTTCCTTATCAATTTCATCAGGCACAGCAGGCGATTCCCTTGTTTCAGCAGGCCGGGGCTTTGCTGTTTCCACTTTCTTTGGAACTGACGTGCATGAATAGACCAGAAAAAAAAGAACTACTGCGAATATCAGGTGAAACCGGTTTAAGTACATTGCTCTCCTCACATGAACTATTTAAGAAATTTGTTCTGATTATACCATGATTCACCTGTCGGTGTATGTTTGAAAAGACACCTTATGATGGCACAATGCCTGCGAGCGAGGCATCAGTAAGGATTCTATTGCAGAGAAAATCCTGAAATACAGGATCATAATCGACGCTTGATCTTTACAGTACATACTTCATCAAGAGGAAGCCACCAATCAGCAGAATCATAAATACCCAGCACAATAGATTGAAGTACTTATCAATAAAAACCTTGATGGCAGGGCCGAATTTCCAGATAAGACCGGCAACGACAAAAAAGCGGGCACTTCTGCCGACTATTGAAGCAACCACAAAAAGCAGGAAATCAAAGCTAAAAACACCTGAAGCAATGGTAAAAACCTTGTATGGTATCGGAGTTACCGCTGCAATAAGAATTCCAAAAAAGCCGTACTGGTCGTACCAGAGTTTGACCTTCTCCATGACCGCCTGGCCATGATAAAAATCTACGATCGGCTGTCCAATTGCTTCATAGCCGTAAAACCCTATTCCATATCCCAGCATGCCACCGAGCACTGAACCGACTGCACAAACTGCAGCAAATTTTAATGACTTTTTCGGAATGGAAATTGCCAGTGCGATGAGGAGAACATCGGGTGGAACAGGAAAGAAAGACGACTCACTAAATGCAAGGAGAAAAAGAGCAGGAACACCGTAAGGAGTCTCAGCCCAGTGCAACACCCAATTGTACAGTTTTTTAATTAATTTCATAAAGTTATTGATCCGCCTTAAAGTATATTGTAATCAGCGCTTTAGAGCACACGCTTTATCTGAGGAGCGATGCATGCCTGAATCCCACAAAAAAGGCGGGGTCAAATTCACCGCCTGATTTGTTAAGCCTGGGGCCTAACGACCATGGTGGGGGTTTAACCGCCGCCGCTGCAATTTATTATATACCTTTTTTTAGTTTCCCAGTTTTCCTGATCACTATATGAGCATTTTGAAAGCTTACAGAATATCCTGCAACCACCCTTGTCATTAACTCTATATATCAGAGACTTACCTCTAAAAACCTAAACTATTTTCTATATATGAGCACCGCCACCCTCAACGATTGTCATCAGACTCTTATTCTCTCAAGTGCTCTCCCGATCGTGCTTGATGAAGTAAGGTAATTATACCAGCTGAAGAGATCTCTGTCCAGAAAAAAACACCGATTGGATCAGATAAATTCCCACCGATTCCTCCGCTGCCACGGTTCAGACCAGAGGCCTGTTCCTGACTGCCTGAGTGGCAAGGGCATCTGCTTCTGCATTGTTCTCTCTCCGTACATGGCTTACTTCGCATTCATCAAACCCTTTTATAATATGTACCGCCTGAGTCCACAGCGGCAGCAGATTTTTATTTTTAACTTTATAAATACCGTTTACCTGCCGTACCAGCAGTTCTGAATCGAGAAATATTCTAATTTTTTTAATGCCAAGAGACCGTGCTTTCTCGAGGCCCTTTATAAAAGCAGAATACTCAGCCACATTATTTGTGGCAATACCGATATATTCTGAAATTCGGACCGATTCCTTCGCATGCTCAATGTGCATATCCTGACCTGTCAGATATATGACAACACCAATCCCAGAATTGCCGGGATTTCCACTGGAAGCACCATCACAGAACATTACCCCATAATCGCTTTGCTGCTTCCCGGACGGCAACGTCTTCTCTGAATCAAATAAATCAGGCTGCATATTTTGATGTTTCTTATGGACCTCGTCAGACATCAGGCGCTCGGAGCTAAATCCTGACCCTGATCATCCTGCGGCGGGGACTCCTTGTAATAAAGGAACCTGGTACAGTAAAAACAGTGCTGGAGTTCATCATTCTTTCTTATGTCATTGTACAGCTGCGGCGGTATATTTGTATTACAGCCAAGACAAACCTCATTTTTTGTTTCTACAACGACCTTATCACCGAGCCTGTCCATGAGGTTCATGTAACTTCTATAATGTTCTTCTTTTATCCTGGAAACGAATTCAGCTCGTTTCGCCTTTTCTTTGTCGAGATCGGCCTGAAATTGTTTCTGCTCGCTGCCCAGAATCACTTCCTGCTCCTTTAATTCTTCTTCTGCCTTTTTGACTTTCAATTCTTCAGATTTCAGTTCCTTTTCAAATGAATCAATCTCTTCCATCATAACAAGGATTTCATCTTCTATATCAGACATGTTCTTTTCAAACACCTGAATTTCCTTAAGATGCGCTTCATATTCCTTGTTTGTTTTTATGTCGCTGCCTCTGGTTTTCAGCTTGTTTACCTTGTCCTGAATTTCATCAAGTTTCAAGTCTTTGTCTTTCTTCTTTTTATTGAGGGAGTCATAACTGAGATTGGCTTTCTGATATGCATCGTGTGCTTCTTTAAGGGGGGTTTTATACTGCTCCAGTTTTCGGGGAAGTGATTCGGCCTTTTCTGCTATCGAGAGAATAGCAGAATCCAGTTCCTGGAGTTCAATCAGGAATTTCAGTTGTTCATTCAATTTAACCTCCACATAAGGCCGTCAGCAACTTCACAGGATGTCATGAAAATCCTTTCTCACTGCCACACTTTATCTCTGAGCCTGAAATGCTCAGTATGGTGGGCCCACCAGGACTCGAACCTGGGACCAACCGGTTATGAGCCGGTAGCTCTAGCCAACTGAGCTATGGGCCCTGCCAGGTACATAATAACATGACATTCTATGACAAAACGTCTGTAAAAGTAAACTCTTCCCATGTAATTATATGAAATATTTCATGAATTGTTATCTGCAGGCTGCTCTGTAATTCTTTAAAGATCCTTCCGAACAGCAACTCGCTGGTAGTATTCGCACTTTTTGCAGTTCCCCAGTTTCTGTGCTATAGCGCCGCTCACTTTCTTCCCGCAGAATGTTCCGGCGATAGCCCAGCACGTACGCCCAAAGTTCGGGTACGCCGGGCATCTCATGTGCGCAGCCCCTTCAGAGTTTTCTACACCGCACTTCGTGAATTCCCAGCACTTTATCTTCGCCGAATCTTCTTCGTGCTGAAAGGGGAAATACATTTTAAAGGATGTTCCGTGGCCCAGTTCGCTGTCAACAAATAAGAGCCCGTTATGCTCATCTATAATTTTTTTACATATAGAAAGACCGAGTCCCGTACCGGCACCTATCTCCTTTGTCGTATAAAAGGGTTCAAATATCATATTTAAAGCTTCTGCAGCGAGCCCCGGCCCGGAGTCAGTCACATCAACGACAACATAGTCGACTTCGTGAAACACCTCCTGGTAGGTCTTCACGGAAAGCGTGCCCCCGTCTTCCATTACATCAATTGCATTTGAGACAAGGTTATTTACTGCCTGTCGTACCTGGTCCCTGTCAAGCAGGATATTCGGAAGCGACACATCCATTGACCTTTCTATGACAATCGACTGCTCTTCACAGATATCTGAAAAAGTCTGCAGCGCCTCTCTGATTGTGCCATTTATTTCTCCGTATTCCATTTCGTATTTTGCTTCTCTCGAAAAGGAAAGGACGTCTCTGAGAATTCGTTCAAGCCTGTCCACTTCCGATACAACGACTTCAGCGTATCCTTTTTCCCTGGAGCCCTCCGGCAGCTTATTGTTCAGACGCCGTGCAAATCCCCCGATGGATGTCAGAGGGTTTCTTATTTCATGTGCAACATCAGCTGTCAGTCTTCCCAGTGCAGATAATTTCTCAACCTGGATGAGTTTCCCCTGTACTTCCCGCAATTCATCAATATATTTTTCCATTTCGCTGTTCAGAACCTCTATCTTTTTCTTGTCGTTTTTCAATTTTTGGGAAAGCATTCCAAGAGGGACAGCGAGAAGAAACATAAATGCGATTCTGACCATAAAATCAGTCCAGTGAAGATCATAAAACCCAT
>CALZGI010000290.1 GCA_945786855.1 Thermodesulfovibrionia bacterium
AAAATCCCTTTTAATAATCCTTGGAATATCGGCAGTGGTCGTCTTTGCCCTCCATAGGATTAAGATCCCCTCAATAGTCGGATTCCTGCTGGCGGGAATTCTGTTCGGTCCCCATGCATTGCATCTTATAAAAGACATAAACACTATACAAACCTTTGCAGAAATAGGAGTCATCCTGCTTCTTTTTTCAATAGGACTTGAATTCTCTTTGTCAAAATTCCTGAAAATGCCGTTGGAAGTCTTTGGTATCAATGGAATGCAGGCAGTATTGACAGTAATATTGACTGCTCTGGCGGATTACCACTGGTTTGGAATTTCATATCGCGGCACAGCTGTGTTCATCGGCTTTCTTGTTGCTTTAAGCAGTACGGCAATTGTAATGAAACTTCTCTCCGACAGGGCGGAAATTGATACGCCCCACGGGAGGACCATTGAAAGAATACTCATCTTTCAGGACCTCTGTGTGGTTCCCTTTATTCTTTTTATTCCGGTTATTTCGGGAGAATGAAGTAGAAATTGTTTCCGTACCGGGTGGCTTCATACCCTACTGTGCCGTTATGTATTTCAACAGCATGTTTTATAAATGACAGACCGTGACCTGTCCCCGGCTGGTTCATTACATTGGATGCGCGGAACTCTTCATTGAACAGTCTCTCTCTCTCCTCAACCGCAATATGGGAACCTGTACTGAATACATTAAACTTGATGCCGTCTTTCCCCGGTCCAAAGAAGTCCGGGATGACTTCACGGCCATAGGAAATATATTTCTTCTCTTCTCCTGAGTCGGTAACTACCTCCTGAGTATACTTCACTGCGTTTGAAAAGAGGTTGGCATAGACCTGTGCAATCAATCCAACATCCACAACAGTTATAACCTCTGAATCGGGCAGGCCGCTGATACGGTCATTTACAGTGATGCCCATCCTTTTAAACTGCTCGATATACCGGTCAAGCTGAGGCTGGACCACATCTTTTTTCATATTGCAGGGTTTGCTGCGGATCGACAGTCTGCCCTGGTCAAAATGGCTCTTCCTGAACAGCGTCTCGATAAAAAGGCTCATATTCTTATAGTGCTTTTCCAGGTTCTGAAGCTCTATTTCCAACCCCTGATTCACGTCAGAAATTTCTTTGATAAAATTAGTCATGCACGCCTCATCGCACTGACCGGAAGATGACTTTTCAACAAAACTACTCTCCATTTCAATGTTTTTCTCGATCTTTCTTTTGAGGCCCCTCAGAAAAAGTTTATAGACCATGTTGGGCACTATTATATTGTGCTCTATGTCAGCAACCAGGGAACGAATGAACCTCAGGTGTTCGATATTTTTTTCAACGACAAACCTGTTATGGATATTAAATCCGATACGGTTTGCATACTTCTGAAAAAAGAGCACACGATGCTTATCAAGCTCTTTGACCGGAAATATTTCCATTAATCCAAGCACATCATCTTCAACTTCAAAAGGGAGCTCTTCTATCATCGGACTCTTTCCGCGAATCGTAAAAACGAGGCTCCCCCGGTCAGTATAATAAGGCTGTTCGTTCGGTTTGACGTCATCAGGAGGAGGAGTATGAACTGCATTGCTCTCATCACCGGTCTTCGAAATGAGGACAATGGAATTTGTCTTCGGGTCTACAATGTAAAGGCAGACTTCCAGATTGAAGAAGTAATTGGGAATAGCCACACATAATTTGTAGAACTCGTGAATGCTGTCCAGCTCCTGCGCAAGATCAAAAAAAGACTTTAAGGCGTCATTTTCCTTCTGGGTGAAGTCATATCTCCGGTAATCATTCTCTTTCCCCTTAACCCTCTGTATTATATAGTCAAAATTATTCATGTTCTTAAAACGGATCGGTCATACTATCAGCACGAACTTATCCCTTCTTAAAAGCTCAGCTCAGTTTTATGACAATTATAGCATTTACTTTCGAAACATTCACATTGCATGGCCGGAAAGAATATATGAAGACAGGCGAAGTGAGACGGCATTGAATAACGATTATTTCAGGAGCACATAAAGCGCGCCGAGCCCGCCGTCGCACTGTCTCGCAGTAACAAAGGCTGCAACATATTTCCTGAAACGTCCCGAAAGACGCTTAATTACAATATCTTTCAGAACAGGCCCTCCGGGAGAGCAGAGACCACGGCCGTGAATAATCTTAATGCAGCGGTGTCCCTTCTTCACAGAACTACCGATAAAGTCCTCAACCTCTTTTTCAGCTTCTTCGACTACGGCCCCGTGAAGATCGAGACAGGCCTGAACAGAATACTTCCCTCTGTGAAGATTCTCAATAATTTCTGTTCTGTAGTTTCTGTCTATCCATTGAACATATTCCTGGGTATCTGAGAGATTAACAGGGCGGCAGCCCTTCACAATGTCCTCAAGAGCTGTCAGTACTTCTCTCTCTGAAGATTTTATTTCTGAAGGCAGGGAAACAGTATTCTGGTAGACAGGTATCTCCCTGAACTCCTGAATCTCCTGCACTTCTTTCATCGTACGGAAGAAAACATCTTCATCGCTGAGTTCCGGGACTTTCTGCGGCTGGAGAGGTCTCAGGCATTTCCGGGTTCTCTTGCGCTTTATAATTTTTTTCAGGTCCTTAAATGAATCAGTAACGACTGTATCACTCGTCTGCTTTTTCACACCCATGGTACGCACTCCTCATGTATTATAACAAAACGTTCAGGAGGGTCATGTTATTGCAATATTCAGGGCACGGGCACCGTGCCCCTCCATCTGCACTGTTGCATCGCTTTATCCTTTCCGACCGAGCAGTTTCGATCCTGCAGCAACAAAGGCAATCGATAAAAGCACAATAACCGTTATATCTGTTGCCATACTGAAGTCGGCACTCATGGGGCCTTCCTCGAGCGGAAAAATCACATTCTTGAGCGCATCAACTCCGTATGTCAATGGGTTCAGCTTTGCCGCAAAAGCGAGTGCATCGGGCAGCAATTTAACGGGGTACATGGCGCCTGATAGAAAAAACATGGGCATGACGATAAAGTTCATAATCACGCTGAAACTTTCATAGCTTTCATAAAAGGTGGCAAGTACAATACCGAAGGTGGCAATGCAAAAAGACATTGCCATGGCAATAAGCATAACTTCCACTATCTGCAGCGGTCCAAGTTTTAACCCGAGGAAAGGGAACAACATGAGGACAATAGCAGCCTGCAATGTGGAGACAACAGTACCGCTTAATCCCTTGCCGACAACAATGGATAATCGTGAAACAGGTGCAGCAAGGATCTCCTTGAAAAAACCGAATTCCTTGTCCCAGATAATCGATATGGAGGAGAAGATTGAGCTAAACAGTATCGTCATTCCCAGTATGCCGGGAAAAATAAACTGCGTATAGGGCATGCCTGCCTTCGGGCTCACGAGCCTGCTCATACCGGCACCGACGAGGAACAGCCATAAGAGCGGCCGGGCGATAGTCGATATAAGCCTGCTCCGTTCCCGTGTAAACTTCTTGAACTCCCGTGCTACTAATACATATATTGCGTTAAGTTCCATAATTCATACCTGAACTCACCGTCTTCTCCTGTATGCTCTTACTTCTTCCTTGATCGTGCCCATCCCTGATATTTCTTCATCCCTGATTGCTTTCCCCGTCAGTTTTAAAAAAACATCGTTCAGAGTCGGCCTCTGGAGCTTTACAGAAAGGACTTTGTCTGCAAGACCCCGAATGAGTTCCGGGATACAGGCATCCCCCCTGTTTGATGTCAGATACAACTCACCGCCTTTTTCTTCAGCATCAATGTCGAAGAGCTTTTTAATTTCTTTTTTCGACCGCTCGTTGTCTGTTGTCTTCAGAGAGATTACATCGCCTCCCACTGTCTTCTTCAGCTCATCGGGGCTCCCCCCGGCAATTATTTTTCCGTTGTCAATGATTGCAATGCGGTTGCAGACTTCTGCTTCTTCCATGTAGTGGGTCGTCATAAATATGGTTACCTTATGCTTTTTCGGCATTTCGCTGATAACCTCCCACAGATTGGCCCTCGACTGCGGATCAAGGCCCAGCGTAGGCTCATCAAGAAAAAGTACCCTGGGACGGTGTATGAGGCCCCGGGCCACTTCAAGCCGTCTCTTCATCCCGCCTGAAAACTTCTTAACGAGGTCATTTCTTCTTTCATAAAGCTGAACAAACTTGAGAGCATCCTCCACGCGGGGTTTGATGTCCGATTTCTTCACGCCGTAAAGATATGCATGGAAGACCAGGTTTTCACGGGCAGTCAGGTCCTTATCGAGGGTCGGATCCTGAAACACTATACCGATGGATTTCCTGACCTCTGAAGGTTTTTCTGCACAGTCATATCCATTTATAAATGCTTTCCCTGAAGTCGCGGAAAGAAGAGTGCAAAGAACATTAATCGTTGTAGTTTTCCCTGCACCATTCGGGCCGAGAAATCCGAATATGGTCCCCTCGTCGACCTCAAAGGAAATGCCGTCCACTGCATTGATATCTCCGTATTTTTTCACGAGGTTTTGAACGCTGATTACTGACATAGTAGATATTATACCGCCTCATCTTCAAAAAGGATCACTGGACAGATATGAATCCGGCAGGGAAAGAAAAAAGGGGGAGCACTCCTGCTCCCCTTTTAATCAAATACCGTCCAATATATTTTGTGCCTCAGGAATAAAGCCTGAGGGTGGGATGTTCATTCCCTTATTGAACAAGAACTTCTTTCGCCGCAGATGTTATCACGACGGGCCTGCCATTATCGTTATCCAGCCACATCTGATAGGTAGCATTCCCCCACGTCGGTGAGCTTCCATAGCGACCTGCAGGCAAGTCTCGCGCCCGTCCGCCATGTGATTCCGTAGGCTCTCTATCCATTTCATTCAAAAACTCCATGTATTCCCGGTTGAATGTCTGATACTTCAGTGTAGCCGTTACACGGACCGTTCCGGTAACATTAGCCGGGATAGTAAACGTGTAGGGTGTCACGTCCCAGTTCTGCCCCGTCGGGTAGTCCGTGTCCTTTGGATCATGGGGAACAATAAAGGCCCCGTCCTTCATGTAGGCGGCTTTATTATATCCTTTTGGCGGAATCCTGTTGTCTTTCTCGATGTAATTCATGAGGACAAAGTGAAACTCCTCTTCTTTGTGGCTTACCGTCCCGTCCCTGTCTTCATCGAGGATGCTGAATCCGTCCAGTTTGAAATCCTTGTATCCTTCGGCAAGGACAAGCTGTTCATAGACCTTGATCATCGTTTTTCCGGGATCAGGTACTGTCGCACCGTTCTCCCGGTATTCCTTGCGGGCAAGGGAGCCGTCGGGGAGCATATATCCGCTCTCAAAGATTGTGGCGCCGCTCCCGTCAGTCGCTGCAAGGTGAATCCACATCTGCCGTCCCTCTGCAAATCCCGAGGGCAGCTTATGTCCAGACTTGTTTGTGACTTTCACATTTACTGTAAGGGGCTGGTCCTTCTGTGTGCTGTCCGGAGTATTGACGATGGCGATATCGGCGGCCTCCTGCTGCATGAATTCACGGTTCCTTTGCATTGCATCCATGTACGCCTGCTCTCTTGATGGATTGACCGGATAATTGTAGGGAGGCTGAGTCCACGGCAGATCCACTTCTCCCCACATGTCATTCAGTCCCGGATAGAGAAGCCACGTCTGGGCCCCCTGAAATTGCATCGGTACGTGACAGTCCGTGCAGGCGGTCTGGTCCCGGTAGTCGCTCCAGTACCATTCGGTGTAGGTCCGTTCGATAGGATGGAGCATCCTGTCCACACCCGGAGTCTGTGTGTAGATAAGCGGGTTGGTCACATCGTGACAGGAGCCGCAGAAGTGACGCTCCTGCTCAACGTCGTACCGTGCATCCAGGCAGTTTCCGCCTGCGTCAAACTCTTTGCAGAAGGGTACGTAGCCCGGATTTTCCGCTACCTTTTCAGTGCTCCTCTGGTGACAAACGGCGCAGTCCCTGATTGCCTGTATGTCACACCCGAAAAGACCGCACTCCCACTGGTGACATGACCAGCAGATGTATTTTTCTCCTGGCTGTCCAAACAGTGTCACGTTGTTTTCAGGCATAATTGTTCCATACCGCAGATGGTGACGGTCACGCATGGTGTCATAACGGTCAACAAAAAAACTGCCTCCACCAGCTGCCATCCAGCTTCCGTCGAACCGTGACTGCCGCTTCATTGCAGGGTTTTGCTTCGCCCTGTGGCAATATTCGCACTGCATGCCTTCCATCTCGGCTTCCGATTCAACGGTGAGGTCTGCACTTCTCGGATTACCGCTTCCGTCAAGGGGTGTCTCCAGAAAGCTCACTCCCCAGAATTGCCCTTTCAGAAAGGGAGCGTGAGGAGTTTCAGGCTCTGAGTGCCCCTCCATCCACCCTACCGGCGTATGGCATCTCAGGCAGATGTCAGCAGTGAGAGGAAGCTTGTCTTCCGGGAGAAGTCTTATTTCACCTCCCGGGGAACAGGGATTGCCAAAATCCGGATCATAGAGTTTTAGAGCACACACTACTTCCCTGGCAGTACCGATACCGACCAGAGTTTCCAGGTCAGGATTATAGGTATCGAGACCTTTGGCTGCTGCTGCATAAAGCATGTTAAGAAAGTCCTGGTTTGCAACGTTGACGGTAGCAAAAAAGGCAGGGTCCCTTGCTGCATTGCCCATTGTCATGCCCGCCCACTCACGATAGGTGGCACCGTCCCCGACGCGCTGAGGTGCTGCGAAACCATCAATGGCGGGACTCAAATCAAGGCCCTGTTCATTGTACCGTTGAAATCCCGGTTCAAAGTTCGCACCCCTGGGCTGGGTAGAATCAAAATCAGAAATTGCAGCTGCCATCACCAGTCCAGGCAGTCCCGCTAAAAGTACTGTCAGTAAAAAATTGCAGACTAATTTACACTTCATGATAACCCTCCCTCCTTCTGGACGTATTTTCAGTTAAGATTACTTAATTGGATGCATTGATTGCGCGGGATCCCCGTATCCTGAATAATAAACAGTGATCAAATCATTACTAACTTCACAACTAAATAATGGGGAAGAATCAGAGATCCGGCCGTCATGTATGAGACAATAAAAACATGTTCAGCTCCTTAAAACTAAAGCAAATTTTTACTCTACAATAATGTAAAACGAATAAATAATTTAGGCATTTATACTTATTTAAATATCAAAGGAAGCGCTCACTGTCAATTGGAACTAATTTCCATATTAGCTATTCTTATAGTGTAAGCCCGTTCTCTTTCGTTCTGTCGCCTCAGACAGAGGCTCAGCAGAGTCAAAACGTACTTCATCCAATTGTTTCATTCTTACTGATGAGGTACAATGAGGGAGCCTCGGTGATTTTTATTATAACAGACAATGCAAGGAGGAAAAAGTAAAATCACATGAAAGTATTTATCAAGAACAAAGACGAACTCACCTTTCCCTGCGATACCCTGATTCTGCCCGTAACAGAAGATAAAGGCATAGGAATTTATAAAAATATTGACAGCAGACTGAATAGCCTGATAAAAGGCATAATAAAATCGGGAGAATTCTCGGGTAAACAGAATCAAACAACCCTGCTCCATACGCAGGGGAAAATCAAACCCGACAGGATACTTCTTATCGGCCTCGGAACATTAAAAGAGGTCACACGTGAAAAACTCAGACAGGCAGGAGGCAAAGCCACTGACATTCTTCAGACCACACATGCAAATAATTGTGCGTTGTCAACACTGATCTTCAGATTTCTCAGATACTCACCGGCTGATTTTCTTGAAGGTGTTCTGCTGAATGACTACTCGTTCAGAAAGTATAAAAGAGAGACAGTCAGAAAGGGGATTGAAGGTTTCACTCTTTTAACAGAAGAAAATTTAAGAAAAGAAATCAGATGGAAGGAAGCTGCCGTTTCTGCTTCACACCTGGCACGGGACCTTGTAAACACACCATCAAACGACCTGACGCCGTCGGCACTGGTAAAAGCGGCCCGGGCACTGAAAAATATCTCTGTAAAAGTAATAAACAGGAATGAGGCTGAAAAGCTCGGGATGGGAGCATACCTCTCTGTGGCCCGCGGGTCTCACGAGCCGCCCAGGTTTATCGTAATGACATACAAGGGAAACAACAACCCTCCTGTTGTTCTGATCGGAAAGTCCATAACCTTTGACAGCGGCGGCATTTCCCTGAAGCCCGCCATGGGGATGGAAAAGATGAAGTATGATATGGCTGGCGGCGCGGCCGTTCTGGGAACGATGAAAGCCCTTACCGAAATGAATTTACCGCTCCATGTCATAGCAGTCCTGCCGGCCACGGAAAACCTGCCGGGGGGGTCAGCATCGAAACCGGGAGATGTTGTCAGAAGTATGGGAGGCAAAACGATTGAAATTATCAGCACCGATGCAGAAGGGAGGCTTGTACTTGCCGATGCCCTGGGGTATGTAAAAAAATTCAGACCCTCGGCAGTCATTGATATTGCAACCCTCACCGGCGCATGTTCCATTGCCCTTGGCAATGAAGCCATGGCAATGATGGGCAACAGTGATTCCTTAATGAAAAAAATAAAAAAAGCATCCGATGAGACGGGTGAAAAGGTATGGCAGATGCCCTTGTTCGATGAATACAAAGACTACATCAAGAGTGATATTGCCGATTTAAAAAATTCTGCAGGCAGATCAGGGGGGCTGGTCACTGCAGGATATTTTCTCAAAGAATTCGCAGGAGACGTCCCATGGGTCCACCTTGATATTGCAGGCACAGCATGGACCGATAAAGGCATGCCCTATATCCCTGCCGGAGCAACGGGAATCGGAGCACGGCTGCTGCTGAGTTTTTTAAAGTCCTTGAATACGAAGGGCTGAAGCACAGCATTCACTTATTTAAATACCCTTCGATTGACAGTATGCTTTCATTCGTGATCCGGTACCTGCTCCTGATGTCGAGCTGAATATATGCTTACCCGGTAGAAATCAAGATAATAAGGGAAAACATGATAGCAAATAAGAAGGTACCCCCCAAATATTTAAGGATTACGTTTCTGTTTTCCACTGATATTTTCATTTTCATATAGCCTCCTCAAATAATAACAATCGTAAAAATATCATCGGCCTGTCATTGTATATCCTTGAGGTAAGAGCGAAGTAACGATTTCAACCTCATAATCTCAGATACCGCTCTCAACTGAACCACGCACAATGTCTAATTGTGAATTATGTGATGGGATTTATAAATTAGAGGATTAACAGCGGAAAAAGGTCATTTCGGAATGACTCAAGTACTACGGTACTTTTCTCAGAGAGAGCTTACTCCAGGTCAAGAAAAAGCTTCTTTTTCTTAAAGATTGAGGTACTCAAGCACCTGTTGTATTACTGAAACCTCAGTAATATAACTGGTTCTCTTTATCTTTGTGCCACAGTTCGAAAAAAATGCTTTCGCATTTTAAAAAGAATAGTTACAAGTATATGTTCATTGCTTGTAATGCTACGAAACATGCTGGCTTATGGGTAGAGTGGGGGTCAGAGACACACTCATAACCCCCACTCAGGACTCCGCTTGTTAGATCAAGCCATAAACAGAAACTGTAATTTCCGCTTCACCAAATTCACCATTACTGTCCCTTACTAGCAGCTTTATGGTGTACGTCGTCTTATAAGGATCATTCAGGTAAAGTTTCACATTCGGGCAAAAGCCTTCACCTGCCCCAGATGCAAGAATTCGAGAAACACTCTCACCCTCTTCAAGAGCATACCAGAAAACACTGCCTGAATCATGAATTTCCCCGTCCTCGGGATCATCTCCATACCCGCATAATGTTACATTTGCATAGCCTTTGCCATGCGCATTTTCCTTGTCAGCAAAGAATGAAGCCCCTGGATCTGGAGAATTAATAACTGCAGTAGGCGGGATATTTATTTCTGATGGAGGATCAGCTATAACTGTAATGGTAACATGATCCTCATCCATGGTAACACCATCAGTCCCTTTAAAGGTAACCGTATGTTCACCTATACCCAATGTCCCGCCTGCAATTGATGATGAATGGCCTGTAGCAAAATGAGAGTATGAGCCATCAAGATACCACGATACCTGGTCTTCGTTTAGACTTCCTGGCACTGATGGGTCATAGCTGGTCCCCCCAAGTGAAAGAGTCCGGCTTTGAGATATTGTCGTGCCAGGACTCACATGATTAATTGTAACCGTCGGCGCCGCATTCACAATGGTAATGTTTACGGTGTCGATTTCACTATTGCCTGCTGAATCTGTGGCAGTTGCCGTAATAGTGTGAGTACCGAAAGAGAGGTCCGTTCTCGAGAAGGAAACGCCATTTCCAATGCGTCCGTCAATGCTGCTGTACCACGAAACATCGGGAGTACCGTCTTCCAGGTCTTCAGCATCTGCGGAAAATGACACACTCTCCGCGCGGCGCAGAAAGCTGTCACCGTTCGAAGGACTCATAATTCTGATGTACGGAGAGACATCGCCAAGAGTTTCAGCAACTGCCCCAAAAGCATTGACATATCGGTTAACCCTTCTGTCCGGGCTTGTGTGCGCTGTCCTGTATAATATGCTCTCAACTTCTCCCGCACTCAGGCCGGGATCTGCCGCCCAGATTAAAGCCGCTACTCCTGCAGTAAATGGAGATGAAAAGCTTGTGCCATTTTTCCATTGATTTATATTCCCGGTGTTTACCGGATCAGGGCCGAGCCAGAGAGTATAGGGAGCAAATATATCCACATTTTCACCGCCATAGTTTGAACCTCTGGCTTTTGATTTTGAATCCCATGCGAGACCGCCGACGCAGATGACGCCGTTATTTTCACAGGGAGTGTGCCATGCTTCTTCCCAGCAAATCCCCCAGAATAGACAGTCTTCAGCATCAACATTTGCACCATCATTGCCTGCGGCAGCAAACATGAGTATCCCTGCAGTGCGGAAAGCAATAGTTGTTATGTCAAAAGGAACAACTGACCAGGAAAGGCTCGCCGGCACTCGTGCTCCGTAACTCATGTTAACAATATCTGCGCCAGCTGCTACTGCTTGTGAAATCGCCGTTATGGAAGTGAAAAAGTCATAGCTCGTGAATACCATAATTGGATCCGCGACAGGCCCGGCCGGACCGGCAGAACCAAAGTCGTTATCAGGAACGGCCATGGCAGCACTCACAACGTTTGTCCCATGCCAGGGGCAGGGACTACCACAATCTGAAAGATTTGAAACTCCAAGCGGATCAGTTACAAAGGGAACATTTGAAAGAGCGATTCCATCATAGGGAAAATCACTGTCAGGCTGAAAACCCATATCAAGGATGGCAATATCCACCTTGTTATCAAGATTGCCCGCAAGTTCGAGTGTGCGCCATGCCTCTGCAACACCTATGTCCTGTGTGCTTCCCGTATTGTGTGTAGGCCAGTTAAAAACATTCTGGTCACTTGCCGCAGAGAGTCCTCCAGTTGACGCTTCTGAAGAATCCCTGTCTCTGAAAGTACTTCCCTGACCAACCCAGTTCACTCCTACCAGAAGCCCCCGGGCCGCTTCTTTTGCTGCTGCTGAGAGCAGCTTGTGACCGGCTTCACTTGAAACAGTGTGTTCTCCCCTGCTTTCAGGATCAAGTGAGAGGAGGTCTTCCGTTAACCTCGATGTATCCGCAATAGAAGTGTCTATACGGACAAGATATTGTGCTTCGATTCCAGTCAGCTTATTTTTTTTCGGATCAAAAGTAGAAATAACTTTCCCGCCCCATTTTTTCAGAAACTTGTTCAGTACATCTGAATCATCGGTAGAAAGCCAGATCTCATTTTCTACGAAATCTGCCTGGTTTCCCTTAGAGTCAGCAAGACTTGCCAGGGGGCGAGGTGCTTTGTCATTAAAGCCCGGCAGTTCGATTATCGAGGGCTGTATTTTCTGATCTACGTGGACTGTCGGAGGTTCTGGCTGAGGACCACCAGATGTGTAATCATTTCCGCCACTGCCTCTGCTGCCAATCGTTATCTTTTTTCTCCTGTAATTATTCTTCTCACTCTCCTCGTTCTCACGCTTCGTTCCATCTGCCATGGCGATCAGATAGTACTTTCCCGCGGGAACTGAGGAAGGAATCGTCACATTTCTCTTAATCTTCTTTGACGTCTTTCTATTTTTCAAAGGTGATACTTTTACTTTTCCGAGGTAATAATCATCTGAATCGATTTTCCTGTTTTTTGAAAGGTAATATTTTGTATATGACTTCTTCGCTTTCTTCTGACCTTTGTTCTTGACCCTTGATGCTATTTTGATCGATTTTCCTGCATCTGCCGAAGAAGGTGCTGACAGTGATCTGACGATCAGGTCACACCGTCCCTTCTTATTTTTCGCATCTACTCCCTCTGATATTGCCAGAGTCAAGCTTAAAGCTAATATTAGTATGAATATTGTTTCCCTTTTCATTTTTACGTTCCCCCCTTCAGGTATTTAAAAGTTTTGCTATTTCAAGTCCCTCTAATAATCAGGTGCATCCTGACTCTTACGGCGGCCCTACCGCCAGCCTTGATAACCCTCAAGGTCGCTAAGGTTAAGATTTATTTTTCATAAAAGCAATTAGTTTGCCAGAAGCGTATCCATTCAATTTTTAAAGATTTAAGGCCTTCCTGTACTCTGTAGAATCTACCGGTATTCGGTATGACTTTGCTCTTTTTCAGTATCGAATAAAATAGAGTCTGCTTTTAGAACGGTATGAGTTGTTTTTGAGGAGTTGAATTGTTACGCTGGCTATTGAGGCTTAGCTATAACAGATTCACCCACGTGCGAAGGGTAAGCAGTTTAGCATGGGAAACTTCACCTTTCCAGTTCGTGAACTGAGGACTTCCAGCTGTTGTCCTTAATTTCCTGGCACAGGGCCCTACTGATACATGTCATTAATTTCGAGAGAAAAGTCTAATTCAAAAAACAAGCTTTAAGTGCAGAAGTAAGAATGTATGAGAAAAGGCAGGACCGAAGATTTCAATCATTTATTGTTGAAATTCAGTCCTGGAAAAACTGAAACTTTTAGCTAAGCATCAATATCCCGTCATGTGTTAATTGGGGAGAGCTTTCAATAGGTAATCCATAAAAAGAGACATGTCGAACATCCCGTTCACGCAGTCAGTCGTCGATAGATCTCCGTGATCCGGTTCGGAAGCTTCTTCACATCATCGATCACAATATAGTTCGCCTCCCCGTACATATGGGGGAGATAGGAGCTCGCCTCTTTGTCTATGGTTATACAGAAGGAATGTATGCCCTGTTCTTTTGCCTCTATCAGGGCCTTTCTTGTATCCTCAATGCCGTAGTCACCTTTGTATGCATCCCAGTCCTCGGGCCTGCCGTCGCTCAGGGTAATAAAGAGTTTTGTTCTCGCTTCTACCTTGTTCAGAAGGGAAACGGAATGTCTGATCGGCGGACCCATCCTCGTATAATCCTTCGGCACTATGCCCGCAATTCGCTGTTTAATGGTCTCCGTGTATGACTCATCAAAACTCTTGATCCTGAAATAATCACACCGGGTCCTTGTCATTCCCGAAAAACCATATATGGCATAACGGTCCCCCAGAGCTTCCAGTGCCTCGCACATAAGGACAAGGGACTCCTTTTCCGCCTGATTCACCCAGCCTTTTGTGGAGCCGCTCATGTCAAGGAGGAACAGGACCGCTATGTTCCTCTCCTGGCGGTCAAGCCTCTTAAAGAGATTTTCCGTTGGAGAAATCCCGGCGTGAATGTCAGCAAACGCCTCAACAGTAGCATCAAGATCGATATGGTCTCCATCCTTTTGACGCCTGAGCATCTTTGGCTCCCGTTTCAGAAGCTCAAACCGTTTTCGCAGGGTGTTCACATACCCGCCATAGCGCTGAAGCGTTAATTCAACAAAGGGTTCCTTGCCGGGATGAATATCATGCTCATAAAGGTTACACCAGTTTCTCTTGTACCCTCCCCTCCGGTAATCCCACTCGTCATAACGGATTGATTTTCTCCGATCAACTGTTTCCTCTCCTGCAATTTCTTTTCCGTAGTCAGCTATATCAACGGCACTCCATCCTCCCACCTCACTTCCTTCGACCAGAATCCCTCCCGGAATTCCCCCTTCATCGTTCATGAGCTCCTGTATCTCATCAGTTGCCTCAATAAGCCGCCCTTTGATCAGGAGATACTTCTTCAGAGGTTCTACTTTTTTTTCATGATACACATCAGCAGCATCACTTTTTTTGCCTTCGCGATCCGGCTCATGAATTAATTCCGAAATAATACCTTTTATTTTTTTGAGGTGGGCCCGCCTCTGTGCCTGGAGCTTAAGGGAAACCTGCTCCGGTTCTATCCGGCCGAGAAAAGCGGGAATGATCTGCCGTTCGTAGTCTCCGTCCAGGGCCGAAACTTCAGGATACAATTCAAAGAGAACACTCATGGACTGTTCCGGCCCGGAGGCCTGCTGAAAAGGTATCTTCCCGAGCATCGACCTCAGGGCATCAGGCATGGGACCCCTCACCTTCCCCTTCAGGTAAAACTGGTAAAGGCCTTCCACGACGGCGGTCTTTTCTGAAAGGCTGTCCATAGGAGGACGGTCTTCAAACAGAGACGACCGTATTTTTTCAGCCCGCTTCATGAGCCCGGGGAACTCGGAATAGAGAAATGAATCAAATCTCAAGGACTCAAGTAAATTGTAGATGTCCAGGGCAAGTTCCCGGTCTGGAAAGAGTGAAAAGAATGTTTCAATGTCAGGGTGATCAATGTCTTTATCGGTCAGAAAGTTTTTTATAACAGTCTCATCAGGAGTCAAAGTCCCCAGTGATATCTGCGCCCACTTATGCACAATTGATATCTTGTACAGCAGAAAGTTCTTTCTGTTTTCCCTGAAACGGTTCATGTCCTCCGGAAGAAATATGGAAGCCGTGTCAGTATAGGCATAGTCCCCGGATTTAATCCTTAGTCCCATGCCCGAAATACCTCTCAAAAATGTCTCGAGGACAGGCGAAACGTCAAGAAGACGAAGGCCTCCGGGACGCTGAAATTCCTTTAAAGCCTCTTCATCAGTTTGAGATGTGAACTGAACAAAGGCGTCAAATCCCTCTGAGTCGAGGATATCAAATGCCTCTGTTATCCATCTTTCGAGATCTTTGTAGGGAAGTTGCCCTGATGCAGATTTTATCCTGTTCAGGGTATTGGGCACAAAGTTTGAGCTTGCACCTGAGAGAATGCGGCAGAGGGCAAGAATTATCTGCCTCAGCCTCCTGTCAAATGAGTTAATCACCCGCAGGATGGACTTGATCTCATCTTCCTCGAAAAAGTCCACCGTCAGGTTCTTAACGAGTTCTTCTCTCAGCTGAGCAATGTTTTTTCTCGAAACGTCAGACATTAAAACAGTGAACTGATTATCTCGGAGAGGGCACTGATCATCTCATGGTCATCAGTGAGTGGTTCCGCGACTGCAACTTCGCAGGCCTTTCTGGGCTCAATCCCGAAGGTGATCAGTTTGCCCGCGTGTATCAGGAGACGCGTGCTTGCCCCTTCAATAAGGCCCCTGTCCTTGAGATGCCTGGTCTTCTCTCCAAGGCTCACCAGCTTTTTTGCCGTCTCATCGTTTACACCCGATTCATGGACAACAATTTCTTTTTCAATATCCGGTTTAGGATAGGTGAACTCGATAGCCAGGAATCTCTGGCGCGTACTCTGTTTGAGCTCTTTCAGGACACTCTGATATCCTGGATTATATGATATGGCGAGGATAAACTGGGGGGAAGCCTTCAGGACTTCACCGCGCTTCTCAATAGTGATAATCCGCCTGTCATCAGCGAGAGGGTGTATTACAACGGTGGTATCTTTCCGGGCTTCTACAATCTCATCAAGGTAGCAGATCCCTCCTGCCTTTACTGCCCGTGTGAGAGGACCGTCGACCCATTCCGTCTCACCGCCGCGGACAAGGTATCTCCCGACCAGATCCGATGCGGTCAGATCATCATGGCAGGAAACGGTAATGAGCGGTCTCTTGAGTTTCCAGGCCATATACTCCATAAAACGGGTCTTTCCCGAACCTGTCGGCCCCTTCAACAGGACCGGGATCTGGTTCTGATAGGCCGAGTCAAACAGCGCTACTTCATTGCTGACAGAAACATAATAGGGTTCCTTTTCAACGATATACTCTTCCGTTTTTATTACCTGTGCGGTCATTTTCAATTCTCCATCTTACACATCAGGATATCCCGGCTTTCATGTAAGCCCGAGGGCCTCTCTGGTCATTGTTTCAGCTGTTTCAAAAACTGCCCTTTTCTCATCTTCTGTCCGTGCCTCAATATAAAACCGCACTTTCGGTTCCGTACCTGAAGGCCGTACCATCAGCCACGAGCCGTCATCAAAAACCAGCTTTGTTCCATCCACGGTTATCACATCTTTTACAGTCCTCTTGCTTTTCCCGATGCTGACCCCGGTTCCTTCTTTGTAGTTATCCTGAAGAGCAGACAATTTCCTCACCAGGGGCTCCCCTGCAAGAGAGCGGTCAACACCTATGCCTGACCGGTCAGGATAATAATAGCCGAACTCTTCCATGATATCGTTCAGATAGTCACTCAGATTTTTGCCGGTAACTGCCATCATTTCTATGGCCAGGAGCAGTCCGAAGAGAGCATCTTTTTCAAGGGTATGATTAAATCCTGATATACCGTCAGACTCTTCAAAACATACAATAGCCCTTTCCAGCGCACTACTCGCCATAAAGGGTCTGAAATTCTTGAACCCGACCATCGTCTCTTTCAAAGGAATATGTAATTTGCCGGCTATCGCATTCACAAGATTACTCGTTCCCACCGATTTCGCCACAACTCCCCTGAATCCTTTATGAACGTGCAGAAAATGCAGCGCCATCGCCCCGAAATAGTTCATGGGAATTATCATTGCGCTGTCAGTATGTCGAATCCTGTCACCGTCAGGATCAAGAATAACACCCAGTTTATATTTTGAATTGCTTGCCTTCAATACCTTTTCCAGGCCTTCCATGTTTTCATCAGAAGGCTCCGGAGCCACACCACCAAAGAGGTAGTCATCCTCCGTCCGTAAATAGCATATCTTGTCGCTCTTTCCTATTATTCTCTGAATTCTGCCCCTTGATGCCCCGTGAACATTATCAACGCAGATTATGCAGTCTTCCTCATCAATAAATGATTGAATTTTTTCGAGATCAAGTGTTTTCCTCTCCGTAATATATTTAACATAGAGGTCAGTAAGATCAATCCCTTCAACATTCCCCGGGGGGGATGACTCAGCAACAGTTGACTGGCTCATCATTTCGTTGGCGATCTTTTCAATCTGTAAAGTTATTTCCGGACCGGCAGGCCCGCCGTCAGAAGGGTTGAACTTGAATCCTCCGTAATTAGCCGGGTTATGGGAGGGCGTAAGATTTATGGAGCAGGCAGCATTCAGCATCTCAATCCCGGCCGAAAATTCGGGAGTTACGGCCTCTCCGGCATACCACGTTTTCACCCCGTCCTTCTGCAGGATGCCTATGACCTCCATCGCAAACTCAGGACCAAGAAAGCGGTTGTCATGCCCGACTATCACTCCCCTGCTTTTAATGGCGTTGAAATCAGCCACACCCATTGCCTGCATGACAGATGGGTCCTCTCCCTTAAACATCTGAACAATTGCAGATGCCACAATCCGGACATTGTTAAAGGTAAAATCAGTGCCAATCTCACCTCTCCATCCAGAAGTACCGAATACTATTTTTGACGGTGCAGTATTTTCCCGTGCAAATTTTTCAACAATAGTCAGCAGGCCCCTGTTTTTTGAGGCATCTGCAAGAATGTCCTTCCAGCAGTCTGCAGCAGTCACGTAATCTTTTGCCATCTTCCCTCCCTGCGTGAATATCCGCTCCTTCTACATAATATCATTGAAGTTAAAAAAAATAAATAAAACTGCCATGTTTCGCTCAACCCGGGAATGTAGATAAAGTGTTTCCCATAAGGTTTTTTCCAGACCGGAAAGGAGTTTCAGGTAAATATGCAGCAACCGCTTCATCAATATGCTGCCGCAGAGATCAGAAAGAGGAATTCATGCTATTTCGGCTGGTTTTTGGATTCAGGGAAAAGGCTCTCGTCTGCTATGGTCTCTTCAAGCATGCCCACCCTGTTTCTCCCTTCATCTTTTGCAATATATAATGCTTTGTCTGCACGATTCAGAAGAGACTCCCACTTGTCGGTCTTGTCACTGTCAGTAAAGGATGCGACACCGCAGCTTATTGTAACGATTCCTCTGCTCACTCCCGTATGCTCCAACTGTACTGACTCAATGGCGTCTCTCACCCTTTCAGCAGCAGCCCGCGTACCCTCCAGGGACTGGTCGGGCAGGATTACGACAAACTCCTCTCCTCCGAACCGGTAAATATCATCAGAAAGCCGAAGGGCTTCACTGATTGCATCGACAACCCTTTTCAGGACCTTGTCGCCATTCATGTGTCCATAGGTATCATTATATGCCTTGAAGTTATCAATATCGCACATGATAATCCCATAGTTCTGCATATATCTGCACGCATTGTAATGGGTCTTTTCTATCGCATAATAGAAACTCCGCCGGTTCCCTATTTCCAGAAGCGGGTCCATCATACAGATTTCCGAGAGCCTCACATTCAGCTTCCTCAGCTCTTCATTCGTCCCGGTCAGTTCCTTCTCCAGTTTCAGGATACGCTCTCCTGCCCGCACCCTGACCTTCAGTTCTTCCCTGTCTAAGGGTTTTATCACATAATCATCGGCTCCTCCATCAAGGCCCTCGATAAGGTCTTCCTTTTTGTCCTTGCCTGTAAGGAGGATAAAATACACATATCCTGAATTATTCTTACCACGGATTTTGCAGCACAACTCCACGCCGTCCATAACGGGCATCATCCAGTCGGCGATGACAAACTTAAAATCTCCTTTTCGAAATATACGCCACGCCTCCTCGCCGTTTTCAGCGCACTGAACGTCGTGTCCCCATCCTTCAAGCATTTCCTGAAGGAGACGACGTGATACGAGATCGTCTTCAACAATCAGAATCTTCATTCCATTCCCTCCACAAAGAGTTCATGCCGGGATACGTCCGGCTTCAGGTCATCCAGCAGTGGAGCAGCACCGGCTGCGCTGCTTCAGACTGCCGATTCCCCACTTCCTTCTTCTCATTTATTCTCCTCCCTCATACAGTCCAAACCGGAACAGACTTGCTTGTATGGTTTCTCATCGGAACAACCTCCTGTATCCTTTACTAGAATCCCCTCTCCCTGCAATGGAAGAGAGGAAGGGATTGAGGCAGTTAAAAAAGGTACCGGCGCCATGCAGCGGGAGACTCCACTCTCTTTGCCGGTCTGTTTGTAATCATCACCTCCGTGAGTTAAGATAAGCTACGATGATAATATCCGTAGTCGGCGCCGGATCATGCAGTGAAGAGATTTATGAGCTTGCCCGGAATGTGGGGGAACTGATCGCTCAAAAAGGGGCCACCCTCGTCACGGGCGGTCTCGGAGGCGTTATGGAAGGGGCCTCAAAAGGGGCCAGTGAAGCCGGTGGAACCACAGTGGGTCTCCTCCCCGGTTTCGATAAAGGTGATGCAAACAAGTACGTGACAATCCCCATTACAACAGGGCTCAGTCATGCCAGAAATGCTGTTGTGGCCAGATCTGCAGATGCGATAATTGCCGTTTCAGGAGAGTACGGCACTCTCTCGGAAATAGCCATTGCCCTGAAACTCGGCAAACCAGTTGTCGGAATCAGAACATGGGACAGTATTGAAGGAGTCATAAAGGCTGAGTCAGCGGAAGAAGCAGTTCAAAAGGCTTTTAAAGAAATATCAAAACACCCCGATCACGACATATAGGCATAGTCATTGTAAGCCATTAAAGTAAGAATCGTCGAAACCCTCACCCGTTTACTGAATAGTCTGGGCAGTATTTTGAGGATAAATTTTGATCTCTTCAGGTTCGTAGAAAACAGCAGGCTGCACAGCCTGAGTGCAAAGAGCAGAAGGAATTTGAACTTTACAGGATCTTCCTCATTTGACCGTTTCCAGAAGTCTATGTCCCAGTAGTAGTTAAGCTTTTTGTATATGGAGTCAAATGAGTAGATCTCCCTGATCACTCTCCTGTGCCCCTCGAGCAATTCATCAGGAGTCAGAAGAGACGGAGAAAACACAACACTCTTTGCATCGTACTTGCTCCAGTCCTTGTGGAGTATTCTTCCCTCCTCTTCCATGCGATCAAAAAGCCTCGTCCCCGGAAAAGGCGTTAAAATGTTGATCAGCGGCATCAGCAGATGCGTCTCGTTGAGAAAATCAATCAGTTCATCAAAGGAAGACAGTGTATCAAAATCATATCCAAGAATAAATGATCCATGGACGAGTATCCCGTGGGATTGAATTTTTTCAATCGATTTTATATAGTCGTGCTTAAGATTCACTCCTTTGTCCATGCTGGACAGGTTTTCCCGGGACACTGATTCAAGCCCTATTAATATAGCTCCGCACCCGCTGTCTTTCATCAGTCTCAGCAGTTCATCTTCCTTTGATATATTTATGGAAGCCTGACAGGACCAGTTGAGGTTATAGTCCTTTAACGCTGTAAACACTTCTTTCGCGAACTTCCTGTTCGCAATGATGTTGTCATCGGCAAAAAAGATAGACCTCTTCTTGTATGTTGCATCTGTACCCACAACATCCCTGATTTCGGTCAACACCTGCTCAATTGTCCTGTTCCTGATCTTCCGTCCGTCAAAGGCATGAACGGAACAAAACTCGCAATGAAAGGGGCATCCTTTCGTAGTCTGAATAATATCAGCAAAGTACCTGTTCTTTGAAAGAGCGTGCCGGACAGGAACAGGGAATGATGTTAAATCTGCATTTTCTCCCGCCCTGTATATCTTTTTGAGATCTCCCTTCTGTGCATCCTGTAAAAGAGATGACCATACTTGTTCAGCCTCTCCGACGACTACACTGTCGCAGTGCCCAAGGGCCTCTTCAGTGCGCATTGAAGGATGTATCCCCCCCAGAACAGTCTTTATTCCCCTCTTCCGGAATGTTTCCGATATCCTGTACGCCCTGTTTGCGAACATGGTCCTCACAGTAATTCCAACCAGGTCAGGAATCCAGTTGTAGTCAATATCTTCAATGTTCTCATCAAAGACCCTGACCTCATGTTCCGGTGGTGTTAACGCCAGCAGTGTGGGTGCAGCGAGAAGATAGGAAAAGTATTTTTTTGAAAGTAAAAACTTGGAGTAATAGCTGTAATCGTAAAAGCTCTTTCCCGTGTCAGAGCTGTTTTTCGGGATAATAAAAGCAATCTTCATAATGAATCGAATATTACAGTAGAATAATATATCAAAAAAAACCGGGAGCAATTGCTCCCGGATAATGCGGTTTCATTATACTATATCAGACGTTTTATTTGCCCGACTTTTTCTGAAGATATTTAAAGAAATCTCCTTTTGTAGACAGGACAAACCAGTCCTTCTCTGATAATGTCGTTTTGTAGGTTTCCATCGTCTTTATAAACCCGTAAAACTCCCGCGACTCGTCGCTCTTGTCATAGGCAGCAGCATAAATGGCAGTTGCCTCTGCATCTGCCTTACCGATAATTTCCTGCGCCGTCTTATATGCTTCGGACTGGATCTTTTTCAGTTCACGTTCTTTGTCACCAAAGATTTTAGACGCCTCACCCTGTCCTTCGGAGCGGTACTTATCAGCAATACGCTTACGCTCTGTTATCATTCTCTCGAATATCTTCTGCTGGACCTCATCTACATAATTTATGCGCTTTAATCTCAGGTCAAGCAGCTCGATCCCGAGTTCGAGTGTACGCGGGGCAGCGGCCTCAATAATTGAACG
>CALZGI010000291.1 GCA_945786855.1 Thermodesulfovibrionia bacterium
AGCACATTATAGTTATATGCAATAATCGTCGGGAATTTGGCGATGAGGTCAATGCACTGCCTGGTCACATCCCGGATGTCTGTTGATTTCGGGTCACTGTCAAACTTGTGCAGAACCGACACCGCTGCATGAAGGGCGCCCATCTGGTCGTCATTTTCCGAGTTAAACCGTATAATTTTTCTTGCCTGCTCAGGCAGGTATCTGCGCTCTGCAAGCTCCTCAGAAAAACCGTTCAGGTCATCAGACGATGGGAGCTCTCCTGTGAGCAGAAGGTAGGCAGTCTCCTCAAATCCATACCTTTTTTCTTCCTCTAAGCTGCTGACGATCTCTTCAACATCATACCCGCAGTAATAGAGCTTCCCATGGACCGGAATATTGTGCCCCCAGGCATTTTTTTCATAGCCTTTCACCTGTCCCTTGCTCGTTATGCCTGCAACAACACCGGTACCATTCTGATTTCTCAGGCCCAGTTTGATATTCCGGGCTTTTACCTGCTCAGGTTTCAGACCATCATGTTCCAGCTCAAGCTGTGTAATCTTGTCGAGTAAATTTTCCATCTCTCCCTCCCATAGATAACTCCCTGATTTATATTCTTTTTCTCTGCCTGGAATTGAATGAATAATAAATTTACTCACAATCATTCATTCGCACAATTACCAACGGTGAATTTACGGGGAATTAACGAGGCTTAAGCATAACATAAAGCTGGGTAAACTGTAAAATCTATATTTAGCCGGAAGGAGAGCAGAGTTCCGAAGTGCTCATATGAGAATCAGATACCCACTTCGACCCGGTTTCTTCCGCCTGCCTTTGCCCTGTACATGGCCTCATCAGCTCTTTTCATAAGTTCTTCTCCGGAGTCATCCTCCCTGTACTGAGTGACTCCAAGGCTGACCGTCACCTTCCCTAACCCGTTGAACTGATGATTCTCAATACTATCTTTTATCCTGTCAGCCAGAGCCTCTGCCTTCTCTACGCCGGTTTCAGGTAATAGCACGATAAACTCTTCTCCACCCCAACGGGTAAGATAGTCCGATCCACGAATATTTTCCCGGATAATATTTACTACTTCTTTTAAAACGTTGTCACCAGCGAGATGACCATGGGCGTCATTTATTTTTTTAAAATGATCGATATCGAGAACAAGTAATGACAACAGTGTATTGTAGCGTTTGCACCTGTGCATCTCCCGCTGCACAATTTCATCATATTCAGATCTGTTATAGGCCTGTGTAAGGCTGTCTGTCGTTGCCCTTTTCGTCAGTTCTTCTTCAAGTCTAATTATTCGAGGAAATATTATTCTGTTCAGGTACAGAAGACTTGCTACGATAATGGCGATACCGGCAGTTGATAACAGCCAGCTGTAATTCAAATGCAGTGTCCTCATAACACGGTATACATCTTTCCCTGACAAAAAAAGCGGCAGCACATACATGGATATGAGATCTGCAATATACAGTGAACTGATCACAACAAGACCTGTCAACACAAGTGCTACGCCTGAAAAGACTTTTAAATGCTTCAATGCCTGCCGGTTACTGAAAAAATTCCAGAAAGCTATTGATGTCAGGCTGATAATGATTACATCTATGACCGTCATGAGATATATGGACTCAAATATCACGGCCTGCTCCACATACAGAATGTCTGATCGTATTTTTTATCAATTTCCCTGTCCACTTCACTGTTGATGTCTTACCCTGTGCTTTATGTGGCATTTCATAACTGAGCTCAACACATCATACATAACTGTCTTACCTTACGTGCTGAATATGAATTATTTATGAAGAGAGAAACTGCGCGCAACAGATTCTCTTTGTGAAAGCGACAGCTGCAGTTATCCGGAGTGCAGAATTCGAAGTGGCTTTGAAGGTTATTTTAACCTTGTTTTTTTATCTTTTCCGGATCAGCGCCTATCCTGCTCATCGAGTACCTCCCTGGATTACCGGTAAAGGGCAGGAGCAGCATCCCGAGCAGGTTGTTCTGTTTCGGATCGCGAAACTGGGACAGTCCTATGGTCATTCCCTCATGTCCCGCAACGGGCTGAGCACGGTAGGTGCCAAACAGGCGGTCCCACCATGGAAAATTAAAGCCGAAGTTGCTGTTTGTCTCCCGTATTGTCACAGAATGGTGGACCCTGTGCATATCAGGGGTGACCACAAGGAGCCGCAGATATTTGTCGATGTGCAAAGGAAGTTTAATATTCCCGTGGTTAAACATCGCCGTCCCGTTTAAAACTATTTCAAAAATAACGACAGCCACAACAGACGGCCCAAGGGCGGCAATGGCTGTCATTTTGATGAACATACTCAGAATTATTTCCACAGGGTGGAACCGGAGACCTGTTGTCACATCATAGTCAAGGTCAGCATGGTGCATCATGTGCAAACGCCATATAAGGGGAACGGCATGGAACATCAGGTGCTGCAGGTATACCACCATGTCCATTGCAAGGACTCCTATTATAAATGCCATCCATTCTGGAAGATCGAGGATATTCAACAACCCAAATCCCTTTTGCTGGGCTGTGAAAGCCACATGAACTCCAATGACCGGAAAGAGAAGCCGCACTGCAAGGGTATCGAGGGCAACGACGCCCATGTTGCTGAACCATCGTACCTTCTTCGACATGGTAAGCGTCCGGCGGGGTGACCGCAGTTCCCATATTGCTACCATAATAAAAATCCCAAAGAAAAAACCCAGTCTTATTGCAGCCTCATTTTCCATAGCAGTTACCTCGATGCATCAATAATGTCCCGATCTATATATGTAGACAGTTTACCATAAAAAAGGATGCAGTTCCGGATCTGGATACTCGTAATTATATAAAATATATTCTCTGAGAATACTTCCGGCCTCCCCTCTCTTCAGGGTCATTCATAACCCATCCATTGAGAGGAGGCCCTTGGGGGGGTATTAAATGAATCTGTTTATTTCGGTGCCTTTTCGTAGATGTCCCACTGAAGGTCCCGGATCTCTTTTTCGAGCTTTGTAACCGTTTCACGGTCAGGTTCAGGTTTCCGCATAGCTTCAAAGTATTCAAACTTTTTATTGTGAAGTTGTCTTCTTAAATCTTTCGTCTCATCCATAAACTTCTGTCTTGCCTCTGGTTTATAATCCTTCATGCCATAGCCGCCCATGTGGCCCGTTCCCATCATTCCGCCCATGTGGCCCATTCCCATCATACCGTATCCACTATGCCCCATCATCCCTTTTTCCGTGTGACAGGGATAATAATCACGGTCTTCAGTGTTCTCTGCATTCTGTTTTTCGCTCTGGCTGCCCATCATGCCCCTCTCGGTCATGTGACCCTGTCCCATCTGGGCATACCCGTAGGCAGTCATCAGACCAACGATTAACGTTGTAATAATTAATGTGCGCTTCATTTTTCTCCTCCTGAATTTCTTTCAACTGCATTCAAAATCTTTACATTTTTTATTGCATTCTGTACGTTCTTATTCTTACTCTTAGATAAATACCTCCTCTCGGTATAGCGTCAATTGATTTCTTTCATCTTACCTCTGTATTCATCCCTCGTGATTTCACCTGCCGCATATTTTTTCTTCAGAATATCTTCAGCCGTTTCTATCACGATCTTTGGGCTCTTTCCGTCCCACATATGCCGTGCAAAGTATATAATTCCCATAAATGCCAGTGACCAGAAAATTACTATCAGTATCCATCCAAGTCCAAAACCTCCGAAACCCATTCCACCAAAGTTTCCCCAGTGCATCATATTCGATTCCTCCTTCCTCAATTATTGATTACAGAATAACACTAAATTTCGAAGGCAATATGAAGAAAAAGTGAATAAAATATGAATGTGTCCCGGCAAACCGCTAAACCAGGACTCCAAAAATGAAGAGGCGGCAGTATAAATCTACTGCTCCAGCTTTGGGCCAAACCCTCTGTGCTCATGCGGCACATGACTCTCCTGATTTTTCCCGCCTAAACCAACCGCCGTCAGCACGCGGTCAAACCAGCTTTTTTCACGTTGTTTTTTCGGTAATGTCTGAGCATAAGCCAGCAGATTACGCATATCCCTGTCATCCCATCTGTTGATAATTCCCGATGACATCCTGGTTCCCGGCTGCCCCGCCCTGACCTTGTGGATAAATTCCCAGGGGTTTTTGACGGCCAGTGTTCCTATGTACTCCGGTTTTTCGTTGTTTCCAAAGTTTATCGCAGTACCGTCAGGTCCGTGGCATTCTGTCATACAGTTTTTTGTGAATAATATCTGTCCAGACTCCCCATCTCCGTTCAGAGATAATCCATCGGTATTGATAAAAGCTACCAGGTCAACAATACCTTTTTTAAGAAACAATGCCAGGTCTGAAATATCATCATCATTCAAATGCCCTGTAAAGTCATGGTCCTTGTTTGTTGATCCTCTCAGAGATGCATCCAGTTCTTTTAATGTCATCATACCTGATGCCTTGTAGACACCCTGAAATCCCGTGAAATGCGAACCCGTACCATACACCCCGTCGCTGCCCCGATAGTCCCAGCCATGACATTCCTTGCAGCGCCACGTTGAATATCCGTCCCGCTTGTTTGTACTCTGCCTATTCCAGAGAAGATGGTCATCATCGGGCTTTTTCGTTTTGTCGGACGTGCGCCACCAGTTGTCATAAAGCTGCCCTCCCCTGCTTATTCTCATATCCTCTGTGATTTCGGTCCCTTCATATTTCATTGGAGCATACTCATCACTGTCACCGGGACTGCCCGCTGAAAGCGGCACTGCTGTAATTATAAAAAGGACAAATGGAAGAAAAAGAAACCTCATGTGCACCTCCTTGAACCTAAAACAGGGTTATTCTGAGACAGTCTGCCACTGGCTTCTTTTGTAATCAAGACCGTCGCCGGGGTTGAATGATAGAAATTCATGAGAGATACTGATATGTATGTGCGGGAGATTTTCCGTGGCTTCAACATTCATAGTCGAATTATAAATTTCGACTATGAATAAAATATGAAAAAGGGGAAACAAATCTGAAAAAGTCCCGAATTATCAGAGCAGGAACCTTCACCTTGAACCGGCTATTTTTCCGGGCCTTCGAGGTATTCCTGAGGCGGATACAACTGAGGTTCCTGGGGGGTTAAATACTCTTCGTACTCCCTGAAATATACATTCAGTTCAGAAGCTGAAGCAAGCCCCAGCTTCTCCAGTTGAGCTAATATCTCTTTTTTAGTCAGCAAGGCCATTTCCTGTTATCCTCACAGTGCATACCTGAAATATTTATTATTAAATGGAAGTATAAAACGCCGTATTTTTACACAGGAGAGGAAAGATGTCAAGAAGGGAAATACAGTTATAAAATCAATAAATAGTAGAGGATGCCAACCTATGAGGGGACATGGCTGAAATTAAAAGGTTGGGCTCTTGTATAGGCGGGAAACACCTTTTAAGATCATGGCCGGCACCCTCTACTGTTTACTGTCTCTATTGCAGATTGAGTATAACTCTGAATTATGAAGACATTATGAAGAAAGGACAGATCAACACTTTCAAGTATTCTAAAACTAAATTCTGGTAACGCTACGTTCCTGATTGTTCAGTGCCGGCTGGTGAATAATCGCGATTATTATAAATGGCGCGGAGTATCCTGTAGCCAACCACTGCAATTCCCTTTATATTCCCCGTCAACTTTGACTTACCTGTCCCCGCACGGTAGCGCACAGGCACTTCCTTTATTTTGAATCTGCTCTTCACCGCTTTCACCTGCATTTCGATGGTCCAGCCCAGATTGTCTTGCATGTCCAGCTCTAATAATTTCTGAAACTGAATGGCCCTGAAGGGTCCCACATCAGTATATTTAAAACGGTACAGCAGCCGTATCAAAGTGGTGGCCAGCAGATTGCCGAAACGGACGGGCAACCGCAATGCCCCTTTCTCTACAGTACCAAGAATCCGGGAACCGCAGACAAGATCGCAGCCATCGTTGATAACAGGTTCAACAAGTGTAATGATTTCATCAGGATAGTCGCTGTAGTTCCCATCCAGAAACACCACTACATCAGGGGCCGTTGTCCTGAGATACTCAATCCCCCTCAGACAGGGATACCCGTACCCTTTTCTGGGTTCATGCAAAACCGTTGCACCCCATTCATGTGCAAGCTCGGCCGTCCTGTCGCTGCTTCCATTGTCAACAACAACAACTTCATCGACAAGGTCCCCCGGGACATCGTTCAGTACCCGGGGCAGTGTTTTTTCTTCATTCAGGGCGGGAATGATCACGGCAATTTTCTTATCCGATAACATGACTTTTATACTCTAACATAATTTTTTTTCTTCACGTTACAGACAAAGCTTTCAAAAATTGCGCTCCGGAGAAAAAGTCAGAGGATGGAAAATTTAAAAAGTCATCTCGATACCTTAAGTACAGTTATGAACTGGCATGACTGAATGTTTAAAAGCGGTATATTAGGGACTAAGTCTGGCGATATAGAATTCAATATCACATCGAATTATGAATTTTTAAATTTTTTATCCTCTGGCTTGCCAGCATGCACTGGAGGAGAGTTTACCATGAAGAATGCAGAGTCGCG
>CALZGI010000292.1 GCA_945786855.1 Thermodesulfovibrionia bacterium
ACACGCACGTGAGTGGACATTGCGTATAAGGTATCGAAAACTAAATAATTTTCCAACGCCTGCATTATAAATACATATTTCGGGTTAATAACACTCGAATGAAGAAAACTGTCATAGCCCTTTTTTAATAACCGGAAAAGTTCCTGTGCAGACTGTAGCGAAAAGGATAAGAGAAGGGGTTTGTTTATCCTCAATTGCCTTATCGAGCCATCTTAATAAATAAATGCAAATGAGTACATTAATATTTTTTATTTGACCTTGAAAGAATAGATGGATTACTATGAAAAACCTTTTTTCTGTACATTCCTGAAAATCAGATAGTAGTGTCCTTTTATAAAAAGGGATTGTCAGCATACAGTTTCATTTAAAACGTTTCCCTGTATTGTTCCAAAGGGAAAAAGAAAAAGGAGGATTTCATGAGCGAAAAGTACAAGACACCAATGCTGGATGAGCTCGAAAAAGGACCTTTCCCGAGTTTTGTTACGGAAATTAGAAAGGCCAGAAACACCAGCGCAATGCCTGAGATGGCCGATGACGAATTAGGTCAGCTGGAGAAATCGTACAACACCAAGAAAGGATACTGGAAACATGGCGGTATCGTCGGAGTATTAGGATATGGATCAGGAGTTATCGGAAGGTACTCTTCACTGCCTGAGGAATTCCCCGGTGTTGCACATTTCCATACCTACAGAATTAACCAGCCAAGCGGATTCTATTATACCTCTGATGCCCTTAATGAAATCTGTGATATCTGGGATAAATATGGAAGCAGCATGACAAACATGCATGGTTCCACCGGCGACCTTGTACTTCTTGGCACTACAACGGAAAACCTCGAGGCCCTCTTTGCCGAGTACTCGTCACGCGGATGGGACCTTGGCGGTTCCGGTTCAGCCATGAGGACTCCAAGCTGCTGTTTAGGTCAGTCCCGCTGCGAATGGGCAATGATTGATGCAATGGCGATCTGCAACAAAGTAACCCAGTATTTCCAGGATGAGCTTCACAGGCCTGCATATCCCTACAAGATCAAAAACAAGATTTCCGGATGTGCATGTGACTGTGTTGCTGCTATTGCACGTGCTGATATTTCGGTTATCGGTACTTGGAGAGACAACATCCAGGTAGACCAGGCTGAAGTAAAAAAATATGCCGACAGCGGCATGGACATTCAGTCCGGTATCATTGATATGTGTCCCACTGAATGCATGAGCTATGAAAACGGCCAAATTAAAGTCGATGATTCTCAGTGCAACAGGTGCATGCACTGTATTACAAAAATGACGAAGGCATTACAGCCGGGGAAAGACAGAGGCGCAACAATCCTTGTTGGCGCAAAGGCCCCTATCGTTGTCGGTTCACTTCTTTCGTGGGTCGTTGTTCCTTTCATGAAGATGGAAGGCCCTGACTTCGAAGAGTACATAGACCTTATGGAGAAGATGATTGAATGGTGGGATGACAATGCCAAGCCGAGAGAGAGAATCGGTGAGCTTATCGAGGTGAAAGGCATGAGGCCGTTCCTCGAGGCAATCGGGGTTGACCCTCAGCCTCAGCAGGTCAAGGAACCCAGAAAAGACCCGTTCTTTTTCTGGTCTGATGATGACTTTAAAAAATAATAATTGAATAAAATTTATAAATCTCAAGGAGGTATTTTCAATGGCATTACCTGAAAGACAAACAGATATCGGCCCACCGCATTATGAAAAAATGTTGCCGCCTGTCATTAAGAAGAATTACGGAAAATGGAAGTATCACGAAGTTTTAACCCCGGGGACAATGGTCCACGTTGCCGAGAGCGGGGATAAGCTCTTTACCGTCAGGGTTGCTTCTCCAAGGCTCCTGAGCACGGAAACAATCCGCGAGTTCACGGGCCTTGCAACCAAGTACTGTGACGGATATCTCCGTTTTACTACAAGGAATAATGTTGAACTTCTCGTTTCCGACGAGAGCAAGGTCGCTCCGCTCGTAGCTGAGTTGAAAGAGAAAGGCCACATGCTTGGAGGTATCGGCCCCCGTGTGAGTAACATCATCCACACTCAGGGCTGGGTGCACTGCCACAGTGCATGCACAGACGCTTCCGGGCTTGTCAAGGCAATCATGGATGACCTTCATGAATATTTTACAACCAAGGCCCTTCCGAACAAGGTGAGGCTTGCGGTAGCCTGCTGCGTTAACATGTGCGGCGCTGTTCACTGCTCGGATATTGCAGTCGTGGCCGTTCACAGAAAGGTGCCTGTTATTGATCACGAGAATGTAAAGAAAGCATGTGAAATTCCGACAACGGTTTCGTCATGTCCAACCTCAGCGATAAGGCCGAACCCGAAAGAAAAATCAATTACCATCAATGAAGAAAAATGCATGTACTGCGGTAACTGCTTCACCGTTTGTCCTCCCATTGATATCCATAACCCTGAAGAGGACGGTGTTGCCATAGTTGTGGGTGGGAAAATTGGAAGCCTGAGAAGTGATCCCAAGTTCTCCAAGCTGGCTATTCCATTCCTTTACAATGAGCCGCCGAGATGGCCAAAGGTTGTGGCTGCCATCAGGAACATTCTTGAGGTCTATGCAGCGAATGCCAAGCCTTACGAAAGAGTCGGCGAGTGGATAGAAAGAGTAGGCTGGGAAGACTTCTTTAAACTCACAAAAATTGAGTTTACTCACCAGCACATCGATGACTTCACATTCATGAGGGACACGCTCAGAACATCCGCAGCATTTAAGTACTAGGTTGAAAAAAAATGGCAAGTATTCCTGTTTGTTTGGGAATGCTTGCCATCTTTTTAATGATTGTTTCTTGCTTGACAAATTGTAGTGAAAGCGTTAGCTTATTATCGCTAACCTGTAATATCTAATTTCAAAAAGGGGTGAGGATAATGGAACAAGAAGAAATCCAGGCAAAGATATATGCCTACCTGGAAAAAATGAAAGGCAAAAAGAAGTTGAAAGAGAAAGACATTTACAAGGCGGTCGGAGCAGATACAGGTCTGGAGAAAGCGGAAATGAAAACTGCTCTCAGGGACATGATAAATGTCGGCAAGCTGATGTATTCCTACGCCGGCGGCGCCAGCTCTGTCGAAATCCCCAGCGAAGAATATCTCAAGGAAAAAGGATTACTGTAATAATCAGTATTCGGGGTTCAGGGATCAGCGTTCCGTCATGTAATTCCTGATCCCCGATCCCTGATTCATTCCTGCGTTCAATGCCGAATGTATCAATCCCAAGGGTAGTTGTCTCCGGCCTGCGAGGCGGGGGCGGCAAGACCATTCTTTCTTTATCTCTTATTGCAGCACTCCAAAAAAAAGGATTAAAGATTGCGCCCTTTAAAAAGGGCCCTGATTACATAGACGCCGGCTGGCTGGCCAGGGCGTCAGGAGTCCCCTGTTACAACCTTGACCTTTTCATGATGACCCCCGATCAGGCCTGTCAGTCGTTTATTGACCACACAGCCAACTCGCGGATAGCAGTTATTGAGGGCAACAGGGGACTCTATGATGGAATGGACCATAAGGGAACCTACAGTACTGCAGAGCTTGCAAAGCTGTTGAAAACCCCGGTTGTGATAATAATAGACTGCACAAAGACAACAAATACCATTGCGGCCCTTGTGCTGGGATGTCAGACCATGGATCCTGATGTGCCGATTGCCGGAGTGGTCCTGAACCGCGTGGCAACGGGAAGGCAGGAATCGGTAATCCGAAAGGCTGTTCAGGAAAAATGCAGTGTGCCGGTTCTGGGTGCTATCCCGCGACTGAAAAATGATCCCTTTCCGGAGAGGCATATGGGGCTGACTCCATACCAGGAACATCAGGGGATTGAGGCATCAATTGCCGCTGTGGGAGAAATCGGGGCTCAATATCTTGATGTAGATGGAATACTGAGGGTTGCTGAAGGTGCAGAAACTTTAGAGGAAGCTCTCAGCGGTCAGCCTTTAGCGATCAGCCACGGACAACGGATAACAGGCCGCGGTCTCCGGATTGGCGTTATCCGCGATTCGGCCTTCCAGTTTTATTACCAGGAGAACTTTGAGGAACTGGAGAAGCGCGGGGCAACTATTGTTGAAGTGAGCCCGTTAAGGGAAGATGCTCTTCCCGATATAGATGCTTTGTATATTGGCGGGGGATTTCCTGAAACCCACGCAATAGCCCTTGCCGGGAATGTGAGTTTCAGAGAATCTCTTCATCGGGCAATTGAAGGCGGGCTCCCGGTATATGCAGAGTGCGGCGGGCTCATGTATTTAGGGAAAAAACTGATACTTGAAGGGAAGACATATCCGATGGTTGGGGCACTGCCGATAACATTCGGGCTGCAGAAGAAGCCTCTTGCCCACGGATACACAGTTGTAGAAGTCGAAAATGAAAATCCTTTTTTTGAGCAGAAACGTGTTTTTAAAGGACATGAATTTCATTATTCCAAAGTGCTTGAAGTTGAAGAACAAGGGATTTCCATGGCTTTTCATGTCAGGCGCGGGCAGGGGATAGTTGATAATAAGGACGGCATATGCTATAAAAATGTCCTTGCTTCTTACACCCACCTTCATGCCACGGGAGCACCTGAGTGGGCAGATGGTCTGGTAAGATGTGCTGAAAAATATAAAAAAGGGGTCAAGGGGCCGAGGGGCCAAGGAGTCGAGTGAAAACCAGAGTTAGCCTTTTAGAACTGCTGATGCAGTTCAAACTGTCTGAGCAGTTTTTACTTGAACCCTGGGCCCCTGGGCCCCTGGGCCCCTAAGGACTTTTTATGGCAAGACCAAGGCCCCTGCAATGTCCCTTTTGTGATAATTATTTGCGTGCGCCCATTGATATTAATGTTAAGGGAATTGAGGTAACGGGGGGAATTTGTACCTGTGGCGCTGTCTATGTCCTTGACCGTACGGCCCATAACGTAGGCGATATCTTTATGGATGGACTGACATTTGTGTGCAGGGGTGATATAGATAAGGCCTTGACTCTGGGCCCCGAGGATTATGAGTCGGAGGAGTATGACTATGACCAGCACGCAAACAGGATCGGAAGGACCAGCAAAACTGGCAAGGTCGGAAAAATCATCTTTATCAGGCTTGTAAATTGAGAGCTCTGAATAACAACGAAAGGAGCCGGAAACGGTAAATTGCTTTTATTAATGAAGGTAAACGTCATATAAGATTTTTTTATTTGACCGGGAAGGCTGATTTATATTATATTTCTTAATCTGTCTTTAGGTCTACTATCATCAAGCACAGGATATTCAAGATTTAAATTCCGCTAGACAAAGGCGATACCAACAAAAAACGTATGATAAGAAAGGAGTAGTATAATGGCAAGTATGGACGTTGAGGGAAAAAGTTATGATGTTGACGAAGAAGGTTATCTCACTGACTGGGCAGATTGGAATGAAGCGGTAGGAGCTGCAATGGCAAAGGAAGACGGCCTTGATTTAAGCGAAGAGCATTGGGTGGTAATCCGGTTTCTCAGAGAGTATTTCGAGAAGTACCAGATTGCTCCGATGATCAAGATCCTGACAAAGGAACTCGCAAAGAAGTACGGAAAAGAGAGAGGCAACACAAAATATCTCTATGAGCTTTACCCGGCCGGTCCCGCGAAGCAGGCATGCAGATATGCAGGGCTCCCGAAACCGACAGGTTGCGTATAAATCATAAAGATCAAATAGTTAACTCAATATGGATAGCCCACATTCTGTGGGCTATCTTCAATTCTAAACATGAGTATGAAAGATTTGAAGGGGGGCTTTTTGTATGAACGGACTGAGCAGTGTCTTTAACCTCCTCGCGTATGTGGCCGCGGCAATATTTGTATTTGGATTTCTGAATAAAGTACTCCAGTATTATAAAACCCCGTCTCCACTGAAAATAGCGACAACGCCGGCACCAAAGACTTCAATGGGTGTAGTTATGAGACTAATCCCTGAAGTGCTCTTTTTCAGGAGTCTGCTTAAGGGAGGCACAGCTGAAAAGATATTGTGGCTTGGAGGATGGGTTTTTCATGTGTCGTTCCTTCTTATCGTGTTACGGCATCTGAGATTTTTCACCTATCCTGTCCCGGGCTTTGTTATGTCTTTTCAGCAGATTGGTATTTGGGCCGGACTGGTATTTCCCATAGCCCTTCTGATTCTTATCGTCAGAAGGTTCACCAATGATCGATTCGCGACAATTTCACTGTTTGCTGATTACTTTATCCTGCTGCTGATAACATTAATCGGATTAACAGGGTTGCTGCTGAAATTCTATGTCAGGACCAATCTTGTTGATATTAAGGCTTTTATGCTGGGACTGCTTACGTTCAGCCCTACGGCCATGCCTGACAGCACTCTGTTTTTGATACATTTTACGTTGGTATTGATTCTACTCGTGTATTTCCCATTCAGCAAATTGATGCATGCGTGGGGTGTTCTGGTGAGCCCGGCGAGGGCACAGGTTGATAATCCAAGGGAAGTCAGGCACGTGACCCCCTGGGCATAGCAGTCTACTACTCTTAGAGAGGAGCAAGGAAATATGGCAGATTTTAAAACTCCTGAATTGACGGGAGAGACAATAACACCAAAAGTAACACCCGGTGCAAGCAAGGATATCAAGCAGTTTATTGCAAAGCCGGACTTAATGGAAAAGCTGAATTTTCCTCCTGAAAAGCCTTCCGACTGGAAAGTTAAGTTTGTTGAGAAGCTGGGGGATGTGCTGAATAAGTACAAATCAGTGAGGGTCTTTCTTGACAGCTGTGTACGCTGCGGCGCGTGTACGGACAAGTGCCACTATTACCTGGGCACCGGAGATCCAAGAAACATGCCTGTGCACAGACAGGAACTGATGAGGAGCGTCTACAGGAAATACTTTACTCCTGCAGGGAAGCTGTTTGGCGGTCTGGCAGGTGCACAGGAAATTACTGACGAACTTCTTGATGAGTGGTGGACGTACTTCTATCAATGTTCCCAGTGCCGGCGTTGTTCAGTTTTTTGTCCTTACGGTATTGATACGGCTGAGATAACTATGGCTGCACGAGAGATCATGGATGCGATCGGGATGGGATCAAAATATAACCTGGAAATTGTGAATAAGGCCGAAACGATTGGGAACAACCTCGGTATGACGGGCCCGGCCCTTATCAATACCTGGGAGTTTGTTGAAGAAGAAATAGAGGAAAAACTTGAGGAAAAGGGAATAACCGACGTCAAGGTGAAGCTCCCCGTTGATGTGGAAGGCGCTGAAATTCTCCTCGTTACTCCCTCGGCCGATTTCTTTGCTGAACCCCATATCTATTCCCTTGAAGGGTATGCAAAGGTGTTTCACCAGGCAGGGATCAGCTGGACCCTCAGTACCCATGCATCTGAAGGCGGAAACTTCGGCATGTTTATCGGGAACTACGACCACATGAAAACGATTAACAAGAGAGTATGGGATGCGGCAAGAGATTTAAAGGTGAAACGTGTCATTGCAGGAGAGTGCGGCCACGCTTGGCGGGTGCTCTATGATTTCAGCAATACCCTGAACGGCCCCTTTGATTTTCTTGATCCGAACTACAACGTTCCGCAGCACATCTGTGATTTTACCCTTGATCTTGTGAAAAAAGGTGCGCTCAAACTGGACAAGTCGGCAAATGATGAATTCACGGTGACCTACCACGATTCATGTAATGTTGCCAGGGCATCCAGGATCGGCAATGAGCCGGGAGGCCAGTTTACTATTCCCCGTGAATTGATTAAGGCCTGCTGCAATAAATTCGTGGAGATGGATACGATCTGTGAGCAGACCTACTGCTGCGGAGGCGGAGGCGGTGTATTGACCGATGAAGTGGTTGAGATCCGGGTAAAAGGTGCAATGCCGAGAATGCAGGAATACAAAAAAGTAAAAGACGCCCATGGCGCCAACTTTTTTGCACTGATTTGCGCTATCTGCAAGGCACAGTTCACGAAAGTATTTCCTTACTATGGCTATGAGATGGATGAAGTTGGCGGAGTCCATCAACTTATCAGCAATGCCCTGGTAATGGGAGCGAAGGAGGGGGTATAGATGAAAAATTTCAAATTACAAAATACAAATTTCAAATTAATGATACCTCTCCTGGTATTCCTTTTGGCGACAGCATTTGCCTGTACAAAAGTCGATAAACCTGTTCGGGGGGACGACGAATCAAACCCATCACATATAGTGATAGACGGTGATGCCCCGGAGTCACATATTGCCAATACAACTTCGGAAGGCAAGGCTCTGAGAACGCAGGGGCTTTTCTCCAGCAGCCTTAAAGGACTTGACTACTGGAAAGCATATCATCCCACGCTCCTGACGGGAACACACAATCCGGCGTTGATAGTGGAGACAGAGGACGAAGAGGAATTATGCCTTGATTGTCATGATCAGCAAACTTCCTGCAACAATTGTCATACTTATGTCGGTGTTAAACTCGTTTCCTCTGATGAGTGATGATTCTTCCTGTGAGGAAGTTGACAGTGAGTGATGTGAGGGTTTAAAATAGTTACTAACTGAGAGCAGTTCAAAATTAGTATTTCAGCATGAGGCCCTGAAAAATATGCCTGTTACACTGACAGGCGGGTCTCTGTAGAAGTCAAAGTTTCTGCATGTATTGACTCAGATTAATTCAATGAGAGGAGGAAGCAAATACAATGATCGATGTTCAGGTAGATACGGAAAAGTGTGATGGTTGCGAAGAGTGTGTAAACCTCTGTCCATCAGAAGTTTTCCAGCTTACAGACAGTAAGTCAGACCCCTATCAGGCTGATGAGTGTGCTAATTGTTTAACATGTGTTGAATCATGTCCGCAGGATGCTATCACAGTTACTGAAATGTAACTGTATATGGATAATAAAAAAGGCGTTCCGAATTTCGGAACGCCTTTTTTATTGTGCTGAAGAAGTAGTACACTTTATTCAGTAAGACAAATAAATCTGCCTTATGGTTTCTGTATCCAGATCTCCCAGAATCCCTTGTCTTCTACCTTGATTAATTCCATCGGGAATCCCTGTTTTTC
>CALZGI010000293.1 GCA_945786855.1 Thermodesulfovibrionia bacterium
ATCATCCACAGACGACAGTGCCAGGTGCAGTTCAGCAGTTCTCTGCCCGAGCAGCCGGGAAAATTCAAGGTTCACCCCTCCCACCAGTTCGAGAACCTGCGGCTCCAGTTCTAATGAATCCATGTCAAAGAGAGATATCGCCAATTTCTCAGAACTGATATTGTGCCTCCCTGAAAGCAGGCGGTCAAAGTATCGTTTCACAGCATCCAGCGCGAACATCCAGGCGTCGCCCTGATTCGGAACAAATTCCTGCAGCATGCCGAGCACGCAGGAACCGGTTCCTTTTGCCCGGTATTCAAGGGCTCCCGCAAAGGAGGAAATATTAGTAAATTTTGTTTTTGCGGTAAGAAAACGTATAATTTCCATATCAGGGTTCATTCCTTCCGCAGTGCGCCTGTAGAGTTTGAAATAAAATGAATTGTCATACAGAATGGATGTATTGCTCTGATCTGCTTTGAGCACACTTGAATCCATAGGCAGGCTCCTCTCGCCAAGTGCTTTCCTGAACACTGTTCCCGGATAGGATATGATCTGTCCTGCCCGCCCTTTCATCCGTTTCCTCCGGCTTATCCTCTCGAGAAGACTGTCTCTCCAGTCAGAGTTATAGAGACTTTCAAAGAGGAATCCTTCATTGCCGTCTACAAAAAGCCGTGATACAACTGCCTGTGATCGATCCCCAAGGATCTTCTTGATATTTATCTTCATCCAGTCTTCATCAAGCTGTACAGCCGGCCCGTCTGCCATAAATTCCTCTGCAGGCCTGCCTATTTCGCCATGTGAGGCAAAGGATAGCGGGAGGAGATACGTATCTGGCAGTCCTTCATTGTAATTTACCTTTATGAGGAGAAAGAATGATGTAGTTGCCTTTTCTTGACCAGGAATCTTATCCTCAATTTTCAGTCTCCGTATCGTCCGGGCCTTACCTCCAAACCACCTTTGCTTTTTCAGGTACGATGGCAATATTTTCTGCTCAAGTCTCTCCAGGGCCTTTCCCTGAAAGATGCTGTCCCAGCGTCCACTGACATGAAGCTCCTGCAACGTGCCGCTGTCATCAGGAACAGATGTTTCTTCTTTCAGTTCAAAAACATAATAACAATATGGAGCAAAGGTAAGCGTGTAGGACGATTCCTTAATATGAGGAAACGTATTATGGCTCAAGACCTCTTCCGGAAAGCACCCCGCGTATTTTGCGAGATCAAGTTCCGCTGTCTGTACATATTTGGACAGGTTTGTTACCACAAGGAGAGTCTCATCGTCATAGTGCCTGATGAAAGCCAATATCTTGGGATTATCAGGATGAAGAAATTCAAGACCACCCCTGCTGAATGCTTTAAACCGTTTTCGAATAGCGATTGCCTGTTTCATCCACCACAGAAGTGATGCTGAGCTCGTCTGCTGGTTTTCAACATTCACAGCCTCATAATGGTACCCCGGGTCAATGATCACGGGGAGATAAAGCTTTTGAGGGTTTACACGTGAGAATCCCGCATTGCGGTCAGCACTCCACTGCATGGGCGTTCTCACACCGTTCCGGTCTCCGAGGTAGTAGTTGTCCCCCATCCCGATCTCATCACCGTAATAAATGACAGGACTTCCGGGCAGTGAAAAAAGCAGTACATTCATTAACTCAATTTTCTTTCTGTTATTCCCAAGAAGAGGAGCCAGGCGTCTCCGGATCCCAAGATTGATACGCGCCACAGCATCTTTCGCATAAATATTGTACATATAGTCCCGCTCTTCATCGGTGACCATCTCAAGGGTCAGTTCATCATGATTTCTCAGAAACATTGCCCATTGACAGTCCTCCGGAATAGCAGGGGTCTGATCAAGAATATCAACTATGGGAAAACGGTCCGCCATCTGCAGAGCCATAAACATACGCGGCATGATAGGAAAATGAAAGGCCATATGGCATATGTCTCCCTTACCCAGATAAGCAACTGCATCCTCTGGCCACTGGTTCGCTTCCGCAAGGAACATTTTGTTCTTATACCTGCTGTCAAGATATTTTCTCAACTTTTTCAGGAACGCATAGGTCTCGGGAAGGTTCTCGCAGTTTGTCCCTTCTCTCTCATATAAATAAGGAATTGCATCAAGACGCACGCCGTCTATTCCGAGTTCAAACCAGAAGTCAAGAACCTTCATGATCGCTTTTTGAAGGCTGGGACTATCAAAGTTCAGATCAGGCTGATGAGAATAAAACCGGTGCCAGAAGTACTGTTTTGCTACAGGGTCCCATGACCAGTTTGATGGCTCGAAGTCCTTGAATATGATCCGTGCATCCTCGTACTTTTCAGGAGTATCGTTCCATACATAATAGTTGCGTAATGCTTATCCCGGCTATGCGCGTCGTGACGTCTGGAACAAGGCATGCTGGTCCGATGTATGGTTGAGGACAAGTTCGGTTATTACACGTATCCCCCGTCTATGTGCCTCACGCAGAAAGTCCTTAAAGTCCCGAAGGGTCCCGTACCGGGGATTAACATTATAATAGTCTGCAATGTCATATCCATCATCCTTGAGAGGAGACGGATAAAACGGG
>CALZGI010000294.1 GCA_945786855.1 Thermodesulfovibrionia bacterium
GGATTAAAAGCACAGGGAATGAAATCTTCTCCCTCATAAAGGGCGACGTCCCTTCTGTGTTTGACAAGAAGAGATGGGTGGGAGAACTGATGGAATGGGCCATGAAGGATGCTGATTTTAAGGTCCAGCTTCTTAGGTTCATCGATGTCCTGCCGTCACTGAAGACTGATGCTCTTGTGGTGAGGCTTCTCAAGGAGTATTTTGCTGATAAAGAAATAACCCCTCTGGTAATGAAATGGGGAATCAAAGGGCTTTCGGAAAAGGGGCTGCTCCCGAAAATCGCCGGGAAGATGATACGGTCAAACGTTGAGTCCATGGCTAGGCAGTTTATTGCAGGGAGAGGGCCCGAGGATTCATTGGGTGTCCTCAACTCTTTAAGGAAGCAGGGGTTCGCTGTTGCCGTTGACCTCCTTGGAGAAGTGGTTGTCAGTGACAGGGAAGCGGAAGCATATATTCAACGATATGTACGGCTGATGGATTTCCTCGATCCTGAATTTTCAAAGTGGAAGCACGTCCCGGTCCTTGATGTGGACAGTAACGGGCCCATACCCCGATTGAATATTTCCCTTAAAGCATCATCCCTTTATTCCCAAATCGATCCTGTTAACTGGGAAGGATCCATTGAAGGGGTAAAGAAGGGATTGCGGCCGATTTTTGATAAGGCCAGGGCAATAAACGCTGCGGTTACTCTGGATATGGAGCACTATTATATTAAAGACCTCACTATTGCAGTATACAAAAGCATTGTGGAGGAATTTAAGGACTATCAGCACTCAGGGATCGCGATCCAGACATATTTAAAAGACACAAAGCAGGATGTGCTCGACCTTGTCAGCTGGGCAAAAAAGATCGGGACACCGATTACGGTGCGTCTGGTAAAGGGAGCGTACTGGGATTATGAAACTGTTATCAGTACGGACAAAGGGTGGCCTCTTCCTGTGTTTGAACATAAAGCGCAAACCGACAGGAGCTTCGAAGAGCTTGCAAGGATCCTCCTGGAACATAGGGAATATGTGCGTCCCGCATTCGCCTCTCATAATATAAGAAGCATCAGCAGCGCCATAGCAGCGGCTGATACCCTTGGACTTCCCAAAAACGCTTACGAATTTCAGGTTCTTTACGGTATGGCAGAACCGATACGGACGGCTTTGCAGAAGATGGACCATCGCGTGCGGGTCTATGCTGCAGTGGGTGAATTGATCCCGGGTATGGCATATCTTGTAAGGAGACTCCTTGAGAATATTTCCAATGAGTCCTTCCTGCGTAAGTCCTTCGTGGAAAACATGACTGTTCAGGAACTCATCAGGGAGGCCGAAGCAATAACTGAAACTATAGATAAAGAAACAGATAACGGTTCATTTGCTAACGAACCCTTCACCGATTTCTCAAAAGAGGGAAACAGGCAGAAGATGCTGAAAGCTCTTGATCATGCTAAAAAAAGTTTCGGCAGCTCCTTCCCCCTCTATGTGGGCAATAAAGAATTACGCACAGAAAAAAAGATAATTTCTAAAAATCCGGCTCGACCTGATGAGATTATTGGAGAGGTGTTTTCATCGACTAAAGATATTGCTGCACGAGCAATTGAAGAAGCAAAAGCAGTACAGGACGACTGGAGGCGGACGCCGGCTGAGACACGGGCTGCATACATGTTCAGGGCCGCTGAAGAGATGAGAAAATACAGGTTTGAACTTTCAGCGCTCGAAGTCTATGAAGTCGGTAAGACATGGAAAGAAGCTGACGCTGATGTTGCAGAGGCCATTGACTTTCTGGAATATTACGGCAGGGAGATGATACGGCTCGGCACTCCCCGGAAACTGGGCAATTTCCAGGGTGAAGATAATGAATACGCTTATGACCCGAGGGGCATAGGGGTCGTCATTTCACCATGGAACTTTCCCATCGCAATCCCGACAGGGATGATTGCGGCAGGAATTGTGGCCGGCAACTGCGTTATATTTAAACCTTCGGGATTGTCACCTGTCTGTGGATGGAGGATCATGGAAATATTCAGACAGATCGGCCTTCCTCCCGGCGTCCTTCAGTTCCTGCCGGGGCCGGGTGAAGAGGTCGGGGACTATCTGGTAAGCCATCCTGAAACAGACTTCATCGCATTCACCGGATCAAAAGATGTGGGACTGGGAATCGTGAAGCATGCCGGCGACATCCATAATGGACAGCGCAATGTGAAAAAAGTTATAGCTGAAATGGGGGGCAAGAATGCGATCATCATTGATGATACCGCAGACATTGATGAAGCGGTCAAAGGCGTCCTGCACTCTGCACTGGGATTTCAGGGGCAGAAATGTTCGGCCTGCTCAAGGGTAATTGTGGTGGGAGAAATGTACGGTATTTTCTGTGAACGATTAAGAGATGCCATGGAAAGCATAGCCATAGGCCTGCCGGAAGATCCGGCAACCTTCATGGGGCCCGTTGTTGATAGGGCGGCAATGGATAAAGTGAAACATTATACTGAGATTGGCAGGAAAGGCGAGAAAACGCTCTTAATAAGAGAGATCGATAAAGCGGGCTATTTCTGCGGTCCTGCCATATTCAGTGATGTGCATCCTGATGCAACGATTGCCCAGGATGAAATATTCGGCCCGGTTCTGTCTTTAATGAATGTCAGCACCATCGATGAAGCGCTCGCCATTGCCAATAATACCAGTTATGCATTAACCGGCGGCCTTTACTCGAGAAGCCCGTCCACTATAAACAAAATTAAAAGGGAATTGAATGCAGGAAATATCTACATTAACAGACAGATCACGGGGGCCCTTGTCGGCAGGCAGCCCTTCGGAGGATTCGGGATGTCAGGAGTAGGTTCCAAGGCAGGAGGTCCTGACTACGTACTTCAGTTCATGAATCCTAAAAGCATTAGTGAAAACACAATGAGAAAAGGTTTTTCACCTGAGCAGCACTCCTAGTGTACTGTCCCTAGCGCTTCTTTACTCTGTCATTGCGAGGAGCGAAGTGACGAAGCAATCTACATAGCGAGATTGCCGCGCTCCCTTTGGTCACTCGCAATGACAGAATGAGAAAAGGTTTTTCACCTGAGCAGCACTCCTAGTCTACTGTCCCTAACGCTTCTTTACTCTGTCATTGCGAGGAGCAAAGTGACGAAGCAATCTAAATAGCGAGATTGCCGCGCTCCCTTTGGTCGTTCGCAATGACAGAATGAGTAAAGGTATGTATGAGACAGTACACTAGACGACTCAGAGTATCTTATGCTGACGGAGGGGATAAAAAGCTACGACGATGACCATTCGCTGGAATACTCGCCGCCGATAACATATTTCTTTAAGTCACTGGCAGCGATCTTGTGAGCAATGATCAATTCGTTCACAATATCACCCATGCTTAGTATACCAATGAGCTTACCCTCATCAATAACAGGCACATGGCGATAATGGGAAGCCGTCATCAGGGCCATACACTCTTCAATATTCTTTTTAGGATGGATGGAAAACACGGGAGTACTCATGAGCTCTCCAACAATCGTGTCCCTGGAGGACTTGCCTCTCAGGATAACTTTGCGTGCATAATCCCGTTCCGAGAAAATACCAACAAGCTTTTCCCCGTCAATAACCAGCAGGGCGCCGATGTTCTTTTCAGCCAAAATCTCCAGTGCTATATAGGCCATATCCTGCGAAGAAATAGAGTAGATATTCCTTCCCTTTTTTTTAATGATATCAGCGACTTTAATCATAACTCACATCTCCACTTGCATCTTCGCCGGTTAATAGAGTTACTGCTTATAATTAAATGCTATATGATTTAAGTCAGAAGTGCAACAGAGCAGCGTGGCTGGTGGTCAGTAGTTGGGAGTCAGTAGTTGGGAGTCAGTAGTTGGTGGTCAGTAGTTGGTGGTCAGTAGTTCGCTATTCGTCAATCGTTATTCGTCATTCGTCATTCGTCTTACTTTACCCTGTGCCGCCGATTATATTATTGTTTTTGAGGTTTTCATGATCCAGTGCAGATTGAAGGTAGGTCCTCACCAGTTCAATGA
>CALZGI010000295.1 GCA_945786855.1 Thermodesulfovibrionia bacterium
ATAATTCAGTGCTGTTGACACCGCGTAAAATTACCGGTTTGTCACTCTCCGAGTCCGTGACGAATACAAGAACTTGTCCACCTCGCAGGTGGAATAATACATACTACCTCGCCCTTTCCTTATCAAGCCAGACCCTGAGCTTCTGCGCCCAGTGTTCAAAGGCCTCCTCGATGGCAGACCATTTTCCGCTCACCACTTTCTTGCCGCCTTCCAGCCGGTCAACGGCAGCGGCCAGCCTTGCTCCGGTCAATGAATCGGCCAGTTCGATTTCCATGGATGCCCGGCCTACTGCCATGTTGGAGCCCGTCGTCGTTTTCTTGATGAGCGATACGGCTGCCCCCACCGGAACAACGGTCGTGGCAGCACCGGCAACGGGTTTCCCCGGTTCTACATCAGTTATTGCTGCACGGATCCGCAGGACTCCCTCCCCCGGCCTGTCAACGATGGGATAACGGTCCTTCAGTGCATCAACGAGGGCCTGGTGAAAATATTCCGTCAACTGGTTCAGCTGTACGGGATCAATTTCCCTGTTTTCTGATTGAGGGTTGAAGTACACCACTACATGATTGATAAGCACCTTGTTGTATTTCCTGAGATCACGTCCGGGATTCAGATACACAAGGTTCGGCTGCCCCTCCCCGCCTGGCTCAAAGCCGGCATAGTTGCGGAGAAAGCCTGACATCTCATAGCTTCTGAGCTGCTGGGCTGCGCACCCTGCAAGCAGAAATATGCTCATGAGAAGTATGAACAGAAAAGAGCGATTCAGCATAGTTGACCTCCCTGCTTTTTGACTTGAAATGTTCAATATCGAAGTTCGACGTAAGGGGGCATAACATATGCCCCTGTCATAATACAATAATTCTCTTTTCACCTTCAAGGATTTTCAACAATGAACTGTACTGCCTTCATAATAGGGACGATAATAGACCCCGCCGCAACTGTGGTATGTTACATCACGGGTAATTACCGTTGTGCACCCGACTGGCAGCACACGCACCCTGGTTCCTAATGCGACCCGGCGGCGAGCCCTTCGTCTTGTGCGACGGTGAACACCAGCAACACTGTTGGGGCTGGCAGGGCGGCCCACAACTGCCTCAGCATCTCCAGTCAGAGATACGCTCTGGACTCCGCCCACAGGAAAATCTGCAAGCAGGGCAAAAGATATCAAAAACAAAAAAGCAAGCACCGATCTTCCTTTTGCAATTTTTTCTGTACTGCGAACATTCATACATGACTCCCTGTTTTATTGTCTATATTTGAATCAATTTTCAGATGTAAGAAAATCTATCTTCTCTGCTTCCTCCGGTGCTGTAAAGATAAACCGGCTGTCCTCCAGTTCAGGAGAAAGGTCCCACGTATTCAGCATGGCAATGAACTGCGGAGCACCCGTTGTCCATTTGGAGGTAATAATGAACTTTCTGGGCAGCGGTGTTTTACTGTTTTCAATCCAGATCTGCCAGTCCGTCTCTTCCGCCCTGAAAGCCAGGTGATGACATTCGACACCTGACAGGGTGCTTAAACCAATATAACTGCCGGAAGATATGTCTTCGGTCAGAATGCCGTATGAATTTCTGTCGATCAGATCCGCCGCGGGAGTCACCAGTCGGAAGGATTTCTCCGCGTAGTCCATCGCCGCTTCAATGGTTGAGGGAGCTTTCGTGGTGGCGTAATAGTTTACTTTTTTCCCGTACAGTGTTATTTGTTTCCCATCGTAAAAGAGCCGCTGCTTTACCATATCTCCGTCGATATCCACCCTGAGCCGGTCCGGACGCCTGACGGACACATCAACAGAGCGTCCCATCTGTATTTTCTGACCGTTGTCGAGAATCATGTCGAAGGAGCTTTCTGCCTGAATGTTAAACTGCTCAAGGTTCGTCAGGTACTCACTCATCTCCTTCAGCACCCTGTCAGCTTTAGCGTCAATGACCCCTTCTCCTCCCGGGTCTTGAGCGAGTGCCGTAGCGCTTAACAATGCACTGCATAAAATTGAAATTATAATAAATGTTCCTTTCATCATAGCAATTACCCTTATACACTCCTTTCGGTAGACCAGTTTTCAGGTCTTCACGTCCGAGTCATGTCCTGTTTTCTCCAGCGAACGGAGCAAGACCTGACCCCGGCATTTACTCAATCAACTGCCTCATATTATTTTTATGCTTCCACATGCCTTACATGTTAGAGATAAAGAAGTTTTGTTCGAGTAATAGAGCACCGGGTGCTACTTTTCCCAATGCTCTATTACTCTGTTTTCTCTGTTTTCTTCTTTTTCATCATCTGCTTTCTCCAGTCCTGAAAGAACGATAATCCGACACGTTATTGCTTTGGTTTAAACATCGCTGGATCAATATTGTACTTCTTCATGTACTTCCTTATCATTGGTCCTTCGGCGTCACTGACGTCCCAAGCTCCTCCAAGGATTTCCTTTGTCATCCACTTGTTCGGGTTATCACCCTTTTCGTTCCTTGGTGAGGGAACAGCCCCTGGCACGGACCAGGCTTCCTCGGTTACAGTCGCCATACGCTCCACAACGCCTTTTCGAGTAATGTTCCACGTCATCAGGTCGGTGGCCATGGACAGGGGGCCGTCGTAGGTTTCGCGCACACCGGCAAAGATTCCATACCTGGTCTCCTCTTCGTTGAAGAAATGATAGGCGACGGCATGTTTCGGCTTGATGGTACTCATAACCTTGCCAAAGGCCTGTGGCGAGGTGTGGATCTTGGTGCCCACGAAGAGCGCAACCGGCGGCGCCTGGTTGTACATTTTTACCATCTGCTCCGGCAGGTGGAAACACTCGTGGATGGCCAGGTCAGCATCTTTTGCATATTTAATAAACC
>CALZGI010000296.1 GCA_945786855.1 Thermodesulfovibrionia bacterium
GAACACATCTCTTAATCATTGGAGCGAGTTCTTTATCTTCAGATACGACGGGTGAGACGCCTCTGTTCAATACAGGGATTTTCCAGTAGCTTCTTGAGCTTGGCCTCTGCATGCCGATAACATATTTTGTTGGATTCCCTTTATTGTCCTCTGTATCAGCCACAACAGCAGCCATTGCAGCACCCACAAATCCTACTCCCATTACCACAACGATCTCTCTATGTAATGTTCGCTGTTTTGCTATGGCTGTCTTAAGACGCTTTAACTCTTTTTTATAATCTTCCTTCGCAGGCAAAGCAAATTTCTCACCGTCAGGACTTACCGAGTATTCAATACTCATATCGCAACATCTCCTTTGTTAAGCTTTTATCTGGTTTTTGTTGTTCAGTGTTAGTTTGAAATTATCCTATATGACATTATATAGATTCGTTAAGATTATTTCTAAATTATTTCGAAACTGCGCAGGCACAAAGGCACAAAGTTTTAACAACAATATATGGCAAATATATTTATCTTTATAGCTTTGTTCCTTTGTCTCCTGGTGCCTTAGTGCCTGCCGGTACCGGCAGGTCTCTTTTGGCATTAACTATGCAAAAAAAACCAAAAGGTTCATTATACGGATTATAAAGCCTGTGGGGTTCGTCCGGCTTGATATAGAGCACATCCATGAAATTCAGTCCAATATTTCTTCTATTGATTCTTGCCCTGCCTTTTCCCCTTACTCCAATTACAACATGTTCATGTTTGTGTTTCTCAAAACTGCTGTATCCGTCGGGCTCAATTTCAAAATATCTCAGATGAAACTTTGTGGTTTCACCCCCTTCCCCGATAAGTGTCTGTCTGGCTATCCCGTGCCAGTCCTGTCCTTCTGATTTATATTCCTGGACCCTGACGCCTTTCCACCTGAAGGTATCCTGAAACCTGTAATGCCTGTTTTGATTTCGGGTTTTTTTGCCTGTGGATTCCGGCAATTCACATGATGAATGATCGCTCGTATTACGCATAAAAGATTATAGCGAAACAGCAAATATATGACAAATGAGATGGCTATGTACAGGACATTCATGCTTTTGTAACTCCCATGGATTATGTTATATTTTTAGACAATGGAAAAGAAGCTGATTCATGAATCAAAGAAATACCTGATGAGCACCTATAACCGCTACCCGATTGTTCTCAGGAAAGGCAGGGGGATGAAGGTCTGGAGTGCGGACGGCAAGGAATATCTGGACTTTATAGCCGGAATAGCAGTCAACTGTCTTGGCCATTGTCACCCCAGGATCGTGATTACCCTTCAAAAGCAGGCCCAGAGGCTGTTACACGTGTCCAACCTGTATCATATTGAGCCTCAGATACAATTGGCGAAACTGCTGGTGGAAAACTCTTTTGCTGACAAGGCCTTTTTCTGCAATTCAGGGGCTGAGGCGGTTGAAGGGGCGATTAAACTTGCCCGGAAATATGCCAAGGACCATGCATTTAATGAGAAAAATGAGATAATCACTGCTTTTGGTTCATTCCACGGCAGGACCCTTGCTGCCCTGAGTGCTACCGGTCAGGAAAAACTGCAAAAGGGTTTTGAGCCACTTGTTCCGGGATTCAAGAGTGTTGCCTTTAATGACATAAACGCCCTGGAAAAGGCCATTACGAAAAAAACATGCGCCATCATGCTTGAACCGATTCAGGGTGAAGGGGGTATCAGGATTCCTTCCCCTGACTATTTTAAGCAGGTTCGGGAGTTGTGCGACAAGCACAAGATTCTGTTAATACTTGATGAGGTCCAGACCGGGATGGGACGTACAGGGAAGCTCTTTGCTTATGAACATTTTAACGTAACACCCGATATTATGACCCTTGCAAAAGGACTTGGCGGCGGCATTGCCATAGGCGCCGTATTGGCCGGGGAATCTGTGGCCGCATCCTTTCAGCCCGGTACCCATGCATCAACGTTCGGCGGCAACCCTCTGGCCTGTGCAGTGGCAGTTACCACGATCGAAACATTACTGGAAGACGGCTTTCTCCTGGCGCATTGCGAACATATAGGGAAGTATTTTTTAAAGAAACTTGAAAAATTGCAGAAAGAATTCCCATCAATTATTATTGAAGCCAGAGGGATTGGCCTTATGATCGGGCTGGAGCTGACAAAGACAGGTGATTCTATTGTAGAAAAGTGCGCGTCAAGGGGGGTACTTATCAACTGCATAAGCGGCAATGTGCTTCGTTTTACTCCTCCTTTGATAGTATTGGAAAAGGAAATTGATCGTTTAATAGATGTCCTTGAGGACATTTTTGAAAGAGAACCGCATTAATAATATCGGTTCATTCGTAAAATTGTTATAAATGACTTATGGCTACGGTGAGATACTATTTACTGGATAATGGAGTGCCGGAGTATTGGAGAATTGATTTAACTGTGTGTAATACGCAGTACTCAACTACTCCAGCACTCCATAAAGAACGATGTGTTTAACCGGATTGTACAACAAGATCAACTAACATACAAAAGATGGATTTAATATAAACAATTAAAGAAAGAGAAAATTGTAATGAAAAGGGATTTTCTTACGTTACAGGACATATCGTCAGACGAATTTCATGCAATCGTAAAAAGGGCGGCTGAATTTAAATCAGGCAAAGACCGCAACGCATGTCCGCTTATGGGAAAGAGCATAGGCCTGCTTTTTGATAAGACGTCAACACGGACAAGAATATCTTTCCAGACCGGGATATATCAGCTTGGCGCCCAGCCGATTTATATCAACTCAAAGGAACTTCAGCTGGGACGGGGAGAGACAGTTGAGGATACGGCAAAAGTTATTTCAAGATATCTGCATGGCATTGTGATACGGACATTTGCGCACAATACAATCGAAAAACTTGCTGCCAATTCTTCCATCCCTATTGTCAACGGGCTGACAGACCTTCACCATCCATGCCAGGCACTTGCTGATATGCTCACTATATGGGAGCAAAAGGGCACGTTAAAAGATGTGAGGCTTGTGTATGTGGGTGACGGGAACAATGTAGCCAATTCACTTATCGAAGCAGCGCTTCATACCGGAGTTGACCTTGCGATTGCATGTCCCCGCGGGTATGATCCTGACCGGAACATATTTGAATATGTAAAGGAAAATGGAGGTAAAGTTCAATTATATACAGACCCTGAGGATGCAGTGAAGAATGCTGACGTGATTTATACCGACGTATGGATAAGCATGGGACAGGAAAGAGAAGCAGAAAGAAGAAGGCAGATTTTTAAAAAGTATCAGGTGAATAAAGAGCTGCTGTCATTGGCGAAGCCGGATGTGATAGTCATGCACTGTCTGCCTGCACACAGGGAAGAGGAGATTACCAGTGAGGTGCTTGACTCTCCGCAAAGTGTGGTTATTGACCAGGCCGAAAACAGGCTGCATACGCAGAAGGCAATGCTGGAACTGCTGATCCAATGATGAA
>CALZGI010000297.1 GCA_945786855.1 Thermodesulfovibrionia bacterium
CGGAAGTGGTGAGCCCCCGGCTTATACAGCGACCATTCTGAGGATGGATATTCTGAATAACTTTCCTGCACTTCCAAGACTGTTTAACAAACTGGGAAGCAAGATCAATGATGCAACCTATACAAAATTGATCAAATCTGTTGAATCAGGAGAAGAACCAAAAAGAGTTGCCAAGGATTTTCTGAAATCAAAGAAGCTCATATAATTTAGAAGGGCAAGTGTAGGGATTATTGAAGAGGTTAGAATGGGTCTATCAGTTTCTTGCATCGAAGAAATTAACGATAATAGTATTTCTGGTTCTCGGACTCATCTTTATTCCGAGGACTTTTTCAGAAGAGACAGATATTCAGGTGGGCTATCTGGGGAATATTTTTTTCGGGTTGCTCAGCCTGAACATGATACTGTGCACTGTCCAGAGGATAAAGACCCTTGCAAAGTCGGTCCTTATCATGCACATCGGAATTCTGGTGACTTTTGCAGGAGTAGTAATAAGCTCATTTGGTTATATAGCAACGGTGAATGTCTATGAAGGAAGCTCTGTTGATACCGTTTATCGATGGGACCTGGAAAAAGATGCACCTCTGGGAGTTGATCTGATGGTGAAGAGTGTGAATCTGGAATATTATGCCAACCCTGTCAGAGTCGGGGTGCTCAGGGGTGAAGAAAAGGAGGGCCTCTTTGAATTGAAGACCGGTGAGAGTTTTAACATGGATAGATATAAAATTTTGGTTGATTCACTGGAGGTTATCGAGAAGAATCTTCACCTGAGTGTGTATGACGGAGACAGGCTGATCGGTTTTGCTCAGACTGCTGGAAACAATGATCTCCCTTCAGATTTCCCCTATGAGTTTAAACTCGTAGCTTATCAGGATACGGCTCTGAAGAGAGCGTGGGCATACCTTGAGCTGTCCAGAGATTCGAAAATCCTGGCAGAAGGTATTTCAAAAGTGAATGGACCGCTTAACTGGCAAGGGATTAATTTTCATCATGTCAATGTTGATTATGACGATTATGGTAACCGCTATGCCGGGATCCAGATTACCTATGATCCGGGTATAAATTACGTGTATACCGGTTTTATTATTTTGTCTATCGGCTGTCTCATGTATGCAATGAGGAGGTTTTATGCATACCGTTTTTAGGCAGGACTGGATATCAGCGTCTATGATAAAGCTGTTACTGGTTGTGAGCATGATTTTTGTTGTTTCATCATGTACCTCGTCTGCTGATAAGGCCGGGAAGCCAACGTACAAAATCGGATATATGATATGCAACAGTGAACTTGACACGCTTCAGCGTTTTGAACCTTTCACCGCATATCTGGGTGAAAAGCTGGGTGTTAATTTTGAAATGGTCGCAATTGACACGACAGACTTTACAAAACATATTGATGAACTTCATTTCACTCATACAAATTCATTGCTCTACGTTATCATGAACAGGAACCACGGTGTTGAAATTCTGGCTGCTGAACAGAACGGATCACTCGGTGCAAAGGCAAAGGGTATGATTATAAGCTCTAAAAAGAGCGGCATTAAGAACGTGAAAGATCTGAAGGGGAAAACCATGATATTCGGCCCCATGCTCGGGCCAACATCTTTCATGGCACAGGTTGATCTTTTGATGAAAGATGGTGTTGATCCTGAAGATGACCTTGCATTTTATTCCATTCCCAACGGTTCGTTTAAACATGAAAAAGTGATTTATGGTGTACTGTTTGATAAATACGATGCAGGTGCTGCGCCTCTTCTTGATTTTGAGAGGATGGTCGAGGACGGAAGGATAGATGCAGATGATTTCACCATCCTTGCTGAAGGTGATCCCATGCCGTATTGCAATTTCGGTGCTACACAAAAAGTGGATGAGAAATTTGCGCAGAAATTCAAGCAGGTGCTGCTTGATATTAAAAAGGATGATACCGTTAAATATAAGGGACAGGTATTACATGTACTTGATAAAGCAATAGTCGATGGATATGAAGATATTAAAGATGCGGATTTTGACGGTATACGTGAGATGGCAAAGAGAACAAACATGCCGCCATATCAGAGGTATTAATGGACACTCTGGATAGAATATCGATCTGGATAATAGTAATTTTAATTATCACTTCATTTGTGCTCACCGGCGGTCACAGGGGAGAAGCCAGGCCCGGGAATAAACAAAAGCAGAGGTCAGCTGCAGCAGACTATGCGCTCATAAATGCTGAAGTACAGAATAAAGTTAAAGTTGCCAGGAATCTCATGGAGTCTGGTAACCTGGAAAAGGCTGAAATGCTCGTGAAGGATTTGATTGAAAAGTTCCCCTATGAGGGGGCACCACACATGATCATGGGCGACCTGTTAATGAGGAAGCAGGAACAGATCAGGGCCATGCCTGAATACAAGGCAGCGGTTGATCTCAACCCTGATTATCTTGATAAAAAAACAGACATGTTTCAGGGCAAGAAATTGAATGTGGCTGTCACAGAAGCGCTTGATGAAGTAGATCGGGAGATCAGGGCAAACCCTGCAGACAAATCAATGAAAAAGAACAGAAAGCTTATTTACTATCTGAAAAGGAGGATAGCCGGAAGCTGTGGTTAAACTCATAGTAACAGGCGCTTTTATAGGACTAACCGGAGTAATATTAAGTTATTACGGAAACCCGGCTAACACGGGTTTTTGCGTCTCCTGCTTCATGGAAAATATTGCTGGTTCACTCGGCCTGCATGGAAATATCAGAATGCAGTTTATCAGACCGGAGATCATAGGATTTGTACTCGGATCCTTTCTTATAGCGGTGTATAAAAAGGATTTTAAGTCTACGTCGCACGGATCTGCACTTTTAAGATTTTTCGTGGGCATACTCCTCATAATCGGATGCTCCATATTCATAGGATGTCCGGTGAAAATGGTATTCAGGATTTCTGCCGGTGACCTGACTGGATTAATAGGTCTCGCAGGACTGACTACCGGAGTTTTTATTGGCATGCAGTTTCTTGACGGCGGCTTCAGAATCGGCAGGTCAGCGCCTTCTCCTGCCGGAAACGGGTATCTTGTGCCCGGCCTGATGTTTTTTCTTCTTGTATTTCTCATTGTGAAACCTTCATTTATTGCGATGAGTACAAAAGGTGCGGGTGCCCAATATGCTCCGGTATATCTTACGCTGATAGTCGGGCTGCTGGTGGGCGCCCTTGCTCAGAGAACAGGCTTTTGCATCACAGGCGGGCTTGCCAGAATATTTCTCTGGGGACCGAAAGAAGTGAAGGGCTGTCCCAAGTCTACGGCTTTATTAATGGGAATTTTATCATTCTTTGTGTTTGCGTTTGTTGCCAGCATACTGACTGGACAATTTTCTTTAGGCTTGCATGGTCAGCCCAGTTCAAACGAAAGCTACGGCTGGTCATTCCTTGGCCTGCTTATGGTAGGTTTTGGATCTGTCCTGATAAAGGGATGCCCCCTGAGACAGCTGGTATCAGCCGGGCAGGGTGACAGTGATGCCGGGGCCGCTGTGCTTGGCATGCTAACCGGAGCAGCACTGGTCCAGAACTGGGGATTGGGGGGAAATGCCGCAGGCACACCATACGAAGGGAAAATGGCTGTTGTTATAGGATTGGGAATATTGTTTGTTATCGGTCTTCTCTACAGAGAACGAGGAAGCGGGATAGCCCCGGAATATCAGGCAGGACTTGAGTCGTAATATGTACAGTGCAGTTTATTAAATTGCTGGATCTTCAATTTGTTTCGCGGGAACATTATGAGACAGTATTCTATCTCCCGGAAACTCACAAAGCTATGAACGGAGATTAGATAGATTATTTTGAAAACAAAAAGTGTAGAATTAAACGAAGAGTGTAAAATTCATGGTTCCTCATCCAGAACAGTAAATAAAACACTCCTTATACTGTTAATTGCTTCTTTTTCTCTTGTTTTCTGGCATGTATGGGTCTATGGACCTGCCGAGCATGTTGTAGAACCGGGAGCATTACAAAAGCCATTTCCCATTCTTTTAGGCGCTGAATTTTGGGACCTCATAACCGGCGGTCATGGTATCATTGCTGAGCTGCAGGATATTTTCCCATACTTTATGGTTGGAGTTTTTCTTGCCGGACTGATTCGTACGTACAAGCTGGCTATCAAGCTCCGAAACTCTCTCATTAAATACGGCGTGTTAAGTATATTCATCGCATCTCTGGTAGGAGTATTAACACCACTCTGTGCCTGCGGTATATTAACTACTGCTGTTTCGCTTATATTTGCCGGCCTGCCATTGGCACCGGTCATGGCCCTGCTTGTTTCTTCTCCCCTGATTAGTCCATCAGCCTATCTTCTGACGCTGAATGACCTGGGTCCGCACTGGACGGTCATCAGGACTGTTGCAGCATTTTCAATGGGCATATTCGCAGGAGTTATAACCCATCTGTTGAGGAACAGGGGTTTTCAGATAGACACATTACTTGTTGAAGGGTCCATACCAAGAGGAGACTTTCATGACCATGATTATCCTGATGAAAATCTAAGGTGTAACTGTAAGGAAAAATTCGGTAACAGGGTAGCACGCAAAACACAAAATATGTTTGTCATATTTCTGGCGA
>CALZGI010000298.1 GCA_945786855.1 Thermodesulfovibrionia bacterium
AGGCCTTTTTCCACAGCCTTTTTTGCCAGGAGTCCCGCTGCAAGGAGAACAGCGGGGTTGGATGTATTCGTACAGGAGGTAATCGCAGCAATAATTATGTCACCCGATCCAGTATCAATGCCGTCTTTTGTCCTAAACCGTTTGGGAAGGTCTTCCGCTTTTTTGGAAAAACCATTCTCTGAAACGGGCAGCGCAAAGAGTTCAGCAAACCTTTTTTTGAAAGTTCCGAGCTCGATCCTGTCCTGGGGCCTCCGGGGACCGGCAACAGACGGCCCGATTGTTGAAAGATCCACTTCGATGCTCCTCGTATACTCGATCTCCCCGTCCTTTGGAATGCCATATATGCCCTGGGCTTTAAAATAGGCCTGAAAGGCAGAAAGTTCTTCATCAGTTCGGCCGCTGGAACGCAGGTAATTCACGGTGATGTCATCAACAGGAAAGAATCCCATAGTTGCACCATATTCCGGAGCCATATTGGCAACAGTGGCCCTGTCGGGAAGTGTAAGGGCAGAGACACCGCCGCCGAAGAATTCCACAAATTTACCGACCACTTTTTCTTTGCGGAGCATTTCAGTAATGGTGAGAACCAGGTCGGTAGCTGTGATTCCCTCCTCCAGTCTGCCCTTCAGTTTTACACCTACTACATCGGGAGTAAGGAAGTAGACCGGCTGTCCCAGCATTCCTGCTTCAGCCTCGATCCCGCCCACACCCCATCCGACCACACCGATCCCGTTGATCATGGTAGTGTGGCTGTCTGTACCCACAAGGGTGTCAGGATAGTACAGGCCGTCCTTACTGTGAACGCCCCGTGCCAGGTATTCCAGATTTACCTGGTGTACAATTCCGATACCCGGCGGAACAACTTTGAACGTTTCAAATGCGTTCATACCCCATTTCAGAAACTGGTACCGCTCCTTGTTCCGTTTGAATTCCATCTCCATGTTCTTTTGTAACGCACCTGACTCTCCATAGCAGTCAACCTGGACCGAATGATCAACAACCAGATCGACGGGGACGAGGGGTTCTATGATTCCTGCGTTCTTCCCCATCCTGAGCGCCGCGCTTCTCATCGCGGCCAGATCGCAGAGCAGGGGAACGCCCGTAAAGTCCTGAAGAACAATTCGTGCCACCACAAAAGGTATTTCGTGGGATCGCGCTCCATGGGGGTCCCAGCTTGCAAGTTGCCTCACATGTTCTTCCGTGATCTGTATACCATCAAAATTCCGCAGCACTGATTCCAGAACTATGCGAATAGATACGGGCAGCCGGGATATCTTCCCGATCCCTTCTGTTTCAAGAGCAGAAAGGGAATAGAATTTCCCCTTCTTGCCGCTGCCTGGGTTGAACTCTTTCAGTGTGTTAAAAAGGTTATGACTCAATGTTATCTCCATTCATATTCAGGTTTCAGGGTTTTCAATTGATCATAAGATTTTACCACAAGATTCCCTTTCTCCGTCTTTGTTCAATATGGCGAACAATCCATTGCTCGCATTATTAAACTGGGCAAAGGAAAGTAGCCTCTTTTTGATGAAGGGTGCTTGTGGATGCGATCTGTATGCTAAAACGAAAAACTGTTGAGATTGATTTATTCAGGAGCTTTGGTCGTTGTAAAGTAGAATTTATTTGTACCTTGGAATTGGTACCTGGAATTTGCTAAAAGTAAAAATGCAGTAATTTATAGTTGCGTTTACATCTGCTGCAAAGACAAATCCTTACGAAAGCATATAAAAAAAGGGGCTGCATGTACATGCAGCCCGAAAACATCAATGTCCCTTAAGGTGTTTATTCCCTGCTCTCCTCCGGCCCGTATTTATTCTTTTCTCTTTTTGCTATATGGCTCATAAATTCAAAATCCTTTTCGCTTCGCTCCATCATTCTATCCTCGACGGCTTCCCTGCCCAGTCCCATTAATACTTTGTACGCATTGTATTTGGTTTTACAGAAATAGATGTTAAAGGGGTCTTTCTTCTCTTCTGTTCTGAAAATCCTTATGCCGGGAACATCTTCACTCTGTATATACTCAAATTCCATGTTAATGAGGAGAGGCTCAATATCATACTTGTTCTGCCAGGGAATACATGCGCCCTCCATGGTAAGATCGGTGTCCATTATTGAGCGTAGTTTTTCAGTAACTCCTCCAACTGCGAGAATAATATCTCCTGTCAAAGAACCAGTTATGCCGTACTTCTGATTCACCGGTTCTTGGATATAGTCCGATATGAGACCGACGTCCATCGCAACGGACGCACTGTCACCTTCGACGCCTCCGTGGGCCTGAATATACTCAATATGCATCTCATATCCCACATAGGGGGCCTTCACCTTGCGCAGGAGTTTCTTGATTGATGCCCTCACATTCTGAGCCGCTGCCTTGGCTATGTCACCGATCTTTCCGGGGGCCGTTATAATGTCCGTTCCTCCCGTGTTAATCTGGCAATGAATGGGAAGGGGCTGTCCGAACATGCGACCGCTGGCGCCCGAGTGTATAACCGCCAGGCCGACTACATACCCTATGGAATCCGTCATTGATGTTATATATTTTTTCAGGTCTTTTCTGTTTTCGATAATTTCCTTTGAAATGGCGCCTTCGAGGCTCAGGTGCTCTTCAAGGGCCCTCCTGACATGCAGGGGTTCTACAAGCGCTGAATTGTCAACGATTGCATCAAGTTCGGCGGTTTTTATGACACCGTTGATCGGCCGCAGCATACAGCTTAATTTACCGTCGGAGCTGCGGCACCGCAACTCTTTTACAATTTCTGCAACAGCGCTCCGGGAAAACTCTCTTACCTCGAGCTTATAGTCGAGGGGCAGTCTCCTGCCAAATATCTGTTCGCTTCGTCTTCTGACACCGGAGTGGCCTTCTTTCTCCCGAACCTCTCCCCAGGTATCTTTAAACTCTTTTTCAAGGTTGATGATTTCCTGTTTAATATACTGCGCAACCTGCTTCACATGTTCTGCCGTTTCCGGCACAGAGCTTTCCATCTGAATAATTTCACCCTTATCTTCGATCCTGCTCAAAAAAGCCCCGTCACCCTCTTCCTGGAGATGTCGGAGTGTATCATGGTTGCAGCATGCGATAATGATATTATCAGCCTTCAGATGATTTTCCGATCTGTCGGCGGCCCCGCTGCCCGTATTCTTTCCCCCCTCCAGGATGTATTCCTTGTTTTGCATTATCTCGAGAAGACTCGACATATACCGTTCCTTGACCAGGGTCTTCAGCTCATCAATATAAATAATCGTGGCCTTCGCATGGGCCCCCAGATAGGTTCTTTTGTGTATCGGGGTATGGAGGTTTCCTGACTGATAGGGGTCATGCCTGAAACCGCCTTTCATGTTTTTCGAGCTCGGTTCGGAGACATTGAGCATCAGGTTTGTCTCTTTTCTGGGATCGTAGAGCACCTCCGGCAGCAGATCCACTATGTGCTTTACCGATGCTGATTTGCCGCCCTGGGTCTCCTTCTGAATCTTTTCCTGCACCCTGTTGTTGTTTTCCTGAATAAACATGAAAATTGCACCAATGCCGGTCAGGCCGGTGATGACAAAAAGCGGTGGAAAAAAGAATCCGCCAACAATGCTCAGGACGGCTGCCCATAACAAATATTTCTTCGCCCTGCTTATAGGGGCAATCTGGTCAGTCAGAGAAAATTCGTCAATGCTGGTTTTCACCGCTTCTATCTGTTCTGTAACGCTGGCAATGTGCGTATCGATTTTTTCAGGATCCGCATAGGCAAAACGGACATGGTTGTTATCTTTTCCCGGAAAGGCTGTAATCGATTTTTTCGGCCGTATATAGTCTCCCAGCGATTTGTCAATCACATGCCTGAACATGCCGGCAAGCATTGACTTGCCCGTGCCGGGCTTACCAACCATGAGCATATGTCCTTTGTTCTGGGCGATCTTTCTGATAGATTTTTTTGCATTGTCCTGGAATATTACTTTCTCGATCGGGTCATCGGGGACTTCGACATGCGAGGTATCTTCAAGATTGTTGATGTTTTTCTCGAGTGTCTGAGGGTAGAGCATTAACTCTTTGATCCACTTGTAATCATTGTCATTGTACGGGTTATACATTTTGATACCCTCTCATGGAGTCGAGTAAATAAAGCTTGCCTGCATCAGAATCCATCGTTTTCTTTTTGATTTCCGAATAGATCTGGGGAAGCTGGCTCCGGATAGGGTCAAGTGCCCTGAAGTCGTGCATCACCGATATATTTGTGCAGAGTTTATGTCTGTCCGGTCCGGAAAGCGGCACATAGTTAAATGAAATAATCGTCTGGGATTGGTTCAGAGTTTCGGCTACGGTTTCTTTTCCGTTTTGTGTTATATTGAAAGAATTAAATACTTCCCTGTATATCATCGGCAGGTGTTTATCAGAATAGTCCTGTCCCAGCTGTTTTGCAAAAAAAAGCTTTAAGGGCTTTGCCGCACCCTTCAAACAGAGGGAAAGGGCCTCCTGCAGTTTCCGGTCCGACTGGATGCATTGTTCAAAAAGCTGCATATAGTTGACGAGCAGACTGTCATTCACCCAGTATTCAACCTGGTAGTTGCTGTTTAAAACGCAGTACTTTACCTGCTCGTCCTGAAGAAACTTTATCAGCCGGCAGTCATTTTGTGCGTTGAAGGTGCTGAAGTTAAATCCTCTCATTTCGAAAAGGCCATTCAGGAGATAGGCTTTATTGGCAACAACCTTTGTCTTGCTTGACAGGGAATTGGAAACAAAATTTATCTTGTCATTGATACTTCCCTGAAGATTCAGCTGATACCGGTTTCTTCCGATGTCCTCACAGAGCGCCTTGATATCATCAATGTGTTCCCTGTCCAGAACAGCAAGTTTCTTTTGCACAGGGTCATAGGGTTTCAGCAACTCATTGATTTTTCTGAAGTGAATATTGAGCCCCTCGTCCTGGAATGACGGGTTCCCTGTTCTTGAAGATGATACTATCTCTTCAATGGAGGACGGGTTGCCCCGGTCTGATTTTTTCCCCCCGGGAAAAAGTTTTCTGAAGAACCTTTTGAGCCTTCCGGACGAAGGTTCGTGATAAAAAACCTTGCATCCAACAACCTTTTCTTCAAGGGTGATTGGGTTGGGGTTCAATAAGTACCGCGCCAGGTCGGATATTCTATACTCAGTGACCGGACCTGAACTTGTCTCATTACAGATATTACTCAAATCCAGACTGACCGGACGGCCGTCAGAAATAATCCAGATGTCTTCTTTGTTTTTTTCTTCTAAAGACATGGCATGTAAAAATAGTTAAAATATTTAATTTAATAAAGGCTTATATGTAATAAACATTAGCAGAAGCTGTAATTGACATAATAACTAATACGGCACAAAGGAGAGCTTTCTTGAGAGCTAAAACAGGGCAAAAGCGCAGAAGCGCAGAAGTGCAGAAGGGTAGAACCCATCTACTACTTATTTGCCTCTATCCTGCGCTTTTCTCTTTTTTATTTTGCACTTTTGAACTATTGCACTTTTGCTCTTTTTCACTAAGTTGTTCATTTATTTGATATAATGAACAGGAGATCACCTGTGAGCCCCATATCGTGCAGGGGGATTTTACATATCGTTCCATGAACAGGTTCACTTCACATAGGCAGGCAATCACAACCCTTGTAATATTTCTTTTCATATGTCATTTCATGGCCTTTTACGCTCGAAGTGCCGGGGAGTCACTGACCGTCCAGATATATCCTTATGCACCGGCAGAAAAAATTCTCAAACAGTTCACTCCATTGACAGACTACCTGCAGCAAAAGCTGAACCGGGAAATTATTATCAGGATATCGAAGGATCATAATGATCATATGGAAACAGTGGGGAAAGACAGGACGGATATCGCGTATCTGGGGCCTGTATCCTATGTACAGATAGTAGAGAAGTATGGGAAAAAGCCCGTTCTTGCCCGTCTGGAGATAAGGGGAAGCCCCATGCTGCAGGGCGTGATATTTACTTCGTCAACCTCCCGGGTTCGGTCATTGAAAGATTTAACGGGCAAGCGCTTTGCTTTTGGTTACCCTAATTCTACCATGAGCCATCTCGTTCCCCTCTCCATGATGCACGAGGCAGGGGTTCAGTTGACCGATCTGGCCCATTACAAGTTCTTGAACGACCAGTACAACGTTGCCCTTGGCGTTCTCATGGGAGATTTTGATGTTGGAGCAGTGAATTCAAGCGTTTTTCTGAAATATAAAAAGAGGGGCCTGAAAGTACTGGCATGGACACCAGAAATATCGGAGCACCTGTTTGTAAGCAGGAAAACACTGCCGGATGAAATAACAGCGTCAGTCAGGACTGCCCTTTTTGAACTCAGACAAAACAGGAATGTTCTGGCTGAAATGGCTTCATTAAGAAAAGGCCTTACCGGATTCGTTCCAGTCGAAGACAGGGATTATGATAATCTGAGGTCCCTGTTGCAAAAACTGGACAAAATAAAGCCATGAAAAAAGACGGTCAATTCAAGTATTACCGTGTTGTTCCAGCCTTTATTATCATCCTGCTTATCTTTCTGTTTATCGTTATTTCTGTCATCGTGTCCCATCACCAGGAAATGATGAAAGATATTGAGAGAGCTGCACAGCGGGAACTCAATCTTGTCGGCAGCTTTGCCCGTGATGCCCTGCTGCGACAGGACTACGCCTCCATAGAATATTTCCTGGACCGTTGGGCTGAAGAGCACAAAGAGATTATTGCACTCAAAGCAACAGCGCCGAATGAATTTACCCTCTTTGATTTTCAGCGCCCCTCTACCCCCACTTTCAGTTTCCATTTAAAAGAACAGGTTTCCTACAAAGGGAAAGCCCTCCTCTCCCTGGAAGTGATACGGGACATGTCTCCGGCTCAAAGAAGCATGCTCACTCTTCGGTTCCGTCTTATTCTCGGTTCCATTTTTATAACTGCCCTGCTCGGGCTCGTGTTATGGTCCACCATGAGAAAGTTTGCCCTGGCACCTTTGGAAAAAGAGATTGCGCTGAAAGAGCAGGCGGAAAAAAAGTTTCGTATGCTCCTTGAGTCAGCCCCGGATTCAATCATTTATACAAATGCCAGAGGAAAAATCCTTATGGTGAATGGTCAGACAGAACGGCTCTTCGGATACCCCAGGGGGGAACTTGAGGGCAAGGGGGTGGAAATTCTCATGCCTGAGCGTTTTCGGAGCAGCCACCGGCAGTTCCGCAAAAAATTTATAACCACGCCCAACATCCGCTCCATGGGCAGGAACCTTGAGCTTTTCGGTTATACGAAAAATGGCCGTGAGTTCCCTGCTGACATAAGCCTCAGTCCTGTTGAAATGGATGACGGACTTTTTATTCTCAGTTCTGTCAGGGACATTTCAGAACGTAAAATAGCGGAGGGGAAAATAACCAGAAATTACTATTTCCAATCGACGATCAGCGAAATTTTAAGGATATCTCTTGAGCCACTTTCGCTGGAGGAACAACTCTATCGAATTCTACAGAGTATTCTTGCCATTCCTGATCTCTCCGGTCAATCAATGGGGAGCATTTATCTTGTCAATGAAGGTGCAGAGTCAATGACCCTTGCAGCACAGATCGGCTTTTCTGCAAGAGCTGCATCAGGACAGGCAGTCCTTTCAATATCCAAAGGGACCTGTAGCAGCGCCCTGATCGAACAGAAGATCCAGTTTGTTGCATGTCCCGCCATTCCCGATAACCGGAATGGCGGCTGTGCCTATGAGTCTCCCCATAGCCATTACTGTGTGCCGATTATTTCGGGTGACAGGAATCTGGGAGCAATTAATCTGGTAACCGAGCAGCACCACAGAAAAAGTGAGGATGAGGAAGACCTTCTGACGTCAATCGCCAATACAATAGCGGGAATCATAGAGCACAACCGCTCAAACAGGGAGAAACAGAAACTTCAGAATGAACTTGCTCATGCGGAAAAGTTATCCGCCCTGGGGAGATTGACAGCAAATGTGGCCCATGAAATACGAAACCCCCTGGCCCTGATCGGCGGATTTGCGAGAAAACTGTATAAGAATACTGCTGAAGGAAGCAAGGATAAAGAATACTGGGATATTGTAATTTCAGAAGTGAACAGGCTCGAGAAAATTCTCAAAAATGTTCTCACCTATTCCAGGGAAGCATCGTTGAACAGAGAAGTGCACAGCATGAAAGAAATTATAGACTCGGTGTTGAGGACCTATCAGAATGTCTGTGTAAAAAAAGCCGTACATATACAGAAAAACATTGGCAGGCTTGAGTCCATTTCCGTTGACAAAGATCAGGTCTGGATAGTCCTGAACAACCTTTTTTCAAATGCTCTTGATTCAATGCCCGAAGGCGGCACATTGAGAGTCAGCACAGAAGAGAGTTCTGTCTCCGGAGAACACTATCTGGTTGTCACTGTATCTGATACGGGGAAGGGAATTCCCGAGGAACAGATTAAAGCAATTTTTGAGCCCTTTTATTCGACAAAGGTACTCGGCCGGGGAACCGGTCTCGGCCTCTCCATTTCAAAGAAAATCATAGAAGATCACGGAGGCCTGATAACAGCAGAGAGTGCCCTGGAAGAGGGGACTACGTTCAGGCTCTATTTCCCTCTTGCTCAGTAAAATATATTCCTGCTGCCAATGGATTGAAAACTATGAGCCCCGAGGTATTGATTCAGAAGCAGGATTACACTTTCTGCCCGGATAGCAGCGTTGTTACCTCTTCAATCTTCCCGGCGATGTCATTGAATTCACGATCACATGACTGAATCTCTTGATATAATCTGAGGGAATCTTCATAATTTTTGTTCTTTACATGGATATGGGCCAGCTCATATTTTACATCGAGAAGTTCTTTGTCATCAGCGGGCACGTCTTCGATAAGTTGCCTGAATTCCTGAATGGCCTGCTCATAATCTCCTTCACCTGTATAATGTGCGGCAATTTCCTTAATGCAGATGACTCTTTTCGCAGGGTCCTGTGCAGATAGACGAAACTCTGTAATAGCCTCCTCAACAAGGCCCATCTCCATATATGCAACACCCAGTTCGTATCGCGTTTGCGACTCTTCCGGGATTTCCCCGTCGCTGCCTGTCGGGACAACGTCAGCGCCCCCTTCCAGGTTTTCATCAATAATTTCGGGGATAGATATGCCATCGGGGCCGCCCTTTTTTTCGCTCTCTATTATGGCAGGGTCTTCCTGAAGGAGTGTCTTGTCATACCTTTTCCTTTTATCTGGGTCTGAAAGGAAATTGTGCGCTTCTGAGGCATAGGTGTTTATCCTTATTAATTTACCTTTGATGTCATTTTTGGGAAATTCAAAATGCCTGTCAGCATGAAATTGATGTGATATTTTGTAATATGCCTTCTGTATTTCCTCATCAGACGCTTCTTTGTCTATACCCAGAAAATAATAATAATCGGCGGCATCACAGAGCAGATTCAGTTCGGCCACCTTGTCCAGATATTCCTCGGGAGTCCCATCAAGTCCCTCATGAAGTACATCTTCGGCTGAAAGAAGGGCAGATTGCTCGCCCTGCTTCTTTTCTTTTATAATGCCAATGTTCAGAAAGGCACAGATCGTCTTTAGGGCCTCGAAATCATCGGAGGGTGAACGCTTCAATGTCTCTTTCAGGACAGAATTCCCATCTATCAATGAAAGAATCTTCTTGTCATCTTCAGAAAGGGAAAGGGACTGAAAGGCATTCATCGGGTTTTGTGACATAATGAGGATATCATCAGGAGATGGGCACATCTGCTTCAGGTAAACAAAACTCTTGATCCTCTTAATGCCCAGATATATAATGTCCGCCGCGCTGATTCTGAGCGTAATAAGGTCTTTGCCGGGAAGGGAACCATCTCTGAATTCAAAGGAACTCTCCTCGTGGGTAAAAAGACTGAGAATAATCTCCTGGACCTGACACTGTACCGAACGATAAAGCTCCCGGGGTGTCAGGCAGGACATATCTACAAGGATTTTCCCCAGTTTCTGCCCGGTGGTCAGCAGAAGATGAGAAGCCTGATTGAACTGCTCGATAGTGATTTTACCTTCTTTGAGCAGCATTTCCCCGAGATGGTCTTCTTCATAGCTCGATGAGGCATATATCATATCGCCGTTTTTTATATATACCCGTTTAACAATTGAGCCGCTGACGATCTCTAGAATTCCTGTATTAGTTCCCCGCTGTAATCCAATGAGCAGATCAGGAAGTTTAAAGGCCTTGAGATTTCCTTTCAGGCTGCCCACTCTCTTAAAGCCGATTTTTATTTCATTCCCCATCTCCAATAGATGGGCCACCTGTACCTCAATTTCTTCGCCTGATTCCAATATCCTGACAATTGCCCTGGTACCGTTCTTTATGAGGGGGGATTTTTCCGTTATGACACCAAGTCCATCAGAATAGTCCACGACAAAGCCGGAACAGACTTCACTATCAATATTTATTTCACATGCAGAATGACAGGTGTATCTCTTAAAGCCTCTTTTGTCTTCAATGTTTGTACTCATCATAAGAAAATGTTTTTCAGCCCGTTTTCGGATTTATGAAACTCGTTTCATATATAAAAATCCAGTATCTTTTCAAAACTGCTTTCAGACAGACTCGCATGCATGAACATGAGGCTGACAGCAATTCATATATTTTATACGACAAAAAAGGAAAAAACTTTATAGCAGGATAATTAAATTTTTTGCAATTTCGAATGATCTATTTGATAACTAAAGAATTTCTTACCTTCTGCCGAAGAGTTTCTTGAGAGGTTTTAAGAGATAGTTTTAATTAAATTTTTTTTTATACGGAGGAGTGATGGAAAATAAACAGGCGGTGCTCGTAATCGATGATTCTCCGCCCTTTAGGAGAATCGCCGAATCAGCGCTATCCCAGGAGGGATTTGATGTACTTACAGCTAATGACGAGCAAAGCGGGCTTGAGGCAGCACAGCGGGAAGTGCCCTCTTTGATCCTGGTGGATCTTGTCCCCACTATGGACAGCTACCAGTTTTGTAAAAACATTCGACTGGACTCCTCTCTCAATGATGTACCGATTGTTTTTTTATCATCGAGCGACGAAGCTGACGTAAAGGAAGCTCATGAAAAGTTTGACAATGTCCAGTATGTTCAGAAAACATCCGGGATAGAAGCTCTTACAAAAACTCTCAGGGAGACCCTGGCTGGCTCGGAGAGTACAGCAGCATTGTCTTCAATAGACAGCGTCAGCGAAGACAGTTGCGCGAATGGTTCTGGTGAAGAGGCAGTTTTCCACACGCCTGAAGAGATAACGGCCCTTCCAATAGAGGTTCCCATGGCAGAAGTATCCCTCAGCAATCCCGTGACTGTTGGGAGCACACCAGATCAGGAATCTCAGGATACACAGTCTCATGAAGATGCAGGTTCCTATAATCCTTTGGAACTGGACTCTTTGTTCTCAGACATGCCCTTTGTTGATATTACGACTGCGGAAGCCAGCCCTCTGAATAACCCGCCGATAGACATCCCCTCTTTCGATATGCCCGGAGAGGAAATTCCTGAATGTGAACCTTTATCACAAAACCAGGACCCTCCTGAAATGGATTATTCTGCGACTTCAGAAGCCAGCCCCCTGAATAACCCGCCGATAGACATCCTCTCTTTCGATACGCCCGGGGACGAAATTTCTGAATGTGAACCTTTATCACAGCAGTCGTCTTCTCCCACAATGGATCATTCCGCAGAAGACACCGTTTGTGCAGAAGTCCCGGCCCCGGAGGTTGTTGCATCTGAACCGGCCGTGGTAAACACTGAGGAAGCTGTCGAGACTGCAGTAAAGGAATCCGTCCTTGTTGTCGATGA
>CALZGI010000299.1 GCA_945786855.1 Thermodesulfovibrionia bacterium
CCATAATGGGACTGAAGCATTCGCCCATGTTCAGAAAGGACCATCGGGGAAAGAACTGAAGAAAGATTGCAGCCGCTGTCATTCATACGGAAAAGAAGTAAAGTTTGAGAAAAACTTTTATCGATTTACCAAAGATTTTCCCAGAGAAAGGTTTGGCAACGGAGTAGACTGGCTCAAGACTGAAAAGCAGGGGCTGATAAAATTGAAGGACCATCTTGAGGGTGTATCACCGAAAAGGAAAGTTGAACAGTTTCATGAAGAGGAGCTGCTCAAGCCCCGGATTGTTGAAATGCCTGAAATTTTGTTTTCCCACGACAAGCACGCAGTGTGGACTGGATGTGAACTATGCCACCCTGACCCCTTTCGTGAGAAAAAAGGAGAAACAAAATTTACTATGGAAGAAATATTTTCAGGAAAATTCTGCGGGACATGCCACGGGAAAGTTTCTTTTTCAACCCTTGACTGTCAACGCTGTCATGTGAAGAGGGTGCTATGAACAAAAAAATAATTTCCTATGCCGTCATATTCGTGCTCATGCTTGCGGGTGTGAGTTTTGCCCAGTCCGTGTGGTGGAAACTTCCGCCTCTTCCGCCGCCTGAAATCTATGGAAATATCGTTATAGACCGCGCTTCCACACAAGGTGGCGTAAAACCGGCAACGTTTTCGCACTGGAGCCACCGGGTGAAATACACGTGCAGGGTGTGCCACTATGAAATAGAGTTCAACATGATGATCAATACGACCATGATAACAGAAGAGGCAAACGTACACGGGCGGTACTGCGGAGAGTGTCACGACGGCAAGACCGCCTTCGGGCACACAAAGGAGAACTGTGATAAATGCCATAACGGCGATATTGCCTATGGAACGAAGAAATTTGTGGAATTATCGTATTTGCCATCTTTGCCAAACGGCAATAAGGTCGACTGGGTCAAGGCGATTGATGAGGGGCTCATAACCCCCAGAAACTATCTGAGGGATGATGCAAAGCCTATAGAGTTTGAGCGAATAATCGAGATCGAATCACCCTGGGCAGGGATATCGCCTGTTATTTTTAAACATGCCGTCCACGGAAAATGGCTGGACTGTTCTAACTGCCATCCGGAGATTTTCAGTGTGGAGGCTGAGGCAACAGAAGAACTTGCAATGGAGTACATACTGAAATACGAATTTTGCGGGGTGTGCCATGGGAGGGTTGCTTTTCCGCCAAAGGATAATTGCAAAAAGTGTCATCCACAGATGAAACACCCGGGGAAGGACATGCAGCAGGCGCATTGATTCTGAAAGTCATGAAAGGGGCCGAGGGGTCAAGGGATCGAGGTTCCAGGTGAACAGGTATACGGTTAAGGATTTATTCGTTAAATCTGTTCAGTACACTGAACTGGAAGTCAGTTCGACAGATACCTTTTTTTCCTTCTTACAGGCGCTCCATATATTCGCGGAGCATCTGGCGCACTTTTTGGAGACTTTTTTCTGCTTCCTGTCTGAAATCATTGTGTTGGCTCATGGAGTAAGCCCGGTAGTGAAAATTTGTTGCATGAAGCTCTGACGCTATGGTCTTTTGCGGTCCTTCGGGCCAGGTATTGACGCTGCCTGGCGACTGGTATTCATATTCCTGAAGTGAGGCGCTGACTGTATCAAACTTCTCCTGTATGACGGGGTTATGCAATTGGTTTAAATTGTCGTTTTTTGCGTCATTCTCCAGAACATTTAAAACATTGAGAAGATGTTCTGTTATGGTTATGAAGCTTTCACGCGGAACAGGTTCCTCTGTAAAACCTGTTGCCGGATGAACAATGATGAGCAGCAATAAGAGTGATAATATTATGTGTTTCATACTAGCCTTATTATCGACACATTTTTCAAAAATCTTAAGATGTCAATGCTCTTTTCAGGACATGGGGGAGGCGAAATTTTGAGGAGAAATTTAAGAAAGTATCACCAGGCTGCCTGCTCATATCTGGGAATCGGAGTTGTGATCGTTATCCTCACAATAGTCTTTATTCCCGAAGCCCATTATAGATCAGGCATTATTCCTCTGCTTGCCGGCATTGCTGTGCTTCTTGTACTCACATATTTCCTCTATCGGGGAGTGAGGTGGCTTGCTCTTGTCTTATGCGTACTCGCCCTGGCAAGGTCCTGCTGGTGGATCTACAGTTTTATGGCATTTGCTGATGAAGAAACACGGTGGGTATATATAATGAATGCCTTGCTGAATGTGATCGTTGTTTATATGCTTGCGAGGGCAGCGACTGTAAAGAAAGAACGAATGTCTCATGTCCGTGGCTGATACATTCTTTTTTTTATTTTTGTCTTCGGGTTTACTACTCCGCAGCTAGCTGCGGGGTAGTTCATTCTCTTTCTATCCTGATTCCTTTCCCTGTCATCTTTCATTTTTTGTTCTGTTCACCCTGTCATAGCCTCTTTCTTTATGACATCCCACCAGACAGCTTCCACCTGTTTTTGTCTGAGTATATTTCAATCGGATTTTCATCCTGCCGAAGGGGAATTCATTGCGGATCCTGCCTTCCTGGTCTGAAGCGTGGACATCATGGCACGCTCGGCAGGTCCGTCCCTTTTTCTGATTCACATGGAGCCGGTGAAGGTTGATGTCCCCGTTCCGGAATTTTGTTGCGGTCACTGTTTTTTCTGCGGTAACGAGGGCTTCCTTGTGGCAGAGGAAACAGAGACTGTATTTCCCCTTTTCATATTCCGAATAAAACTTGTGCGGAAAGGGCAGCCGGAGAATGAAGGCATTGTCTGAGCCGTGGGGATTATGACAGGCTGTACAATTGCCCTGCCCGACCGGGCCGTGGAGAAACCGTTTCTCTTTCCATACGTTTTTGTCTTTGTGGCAGTTGTAACAGAGGGCATCAATTGTATCGAGGAGGAGGTTTTTTTTCTCTGAATAATGAGGAGAGTGACAGCTCATGCAGTTGCCCTCATATGCAGGGGTATGCTTATTTTTATATTGACTCACCTCATCCATTTTTCCCTTATGACATGCAAAACAGAGTTGTTGTGTATCGGCTTTTAAACGGAATCTGTTCCCTCCTGAATGGGGGTCATGGCATCCGGAACATCCTGATTCTAAAATAGCCGTATGAACATATTTCTTGGTCATTCCCGCTATCATGTTGTCATGACAGGTAACGCAGAGATTAAAACCTACATCCACGAGCCGGCTTTTGAAATTTGACGCATGGGGGTCATGGCAGATCCCGCAATTGCCGTCTTTAACCGGTTTATGTACAAACCCGCCGGTATACAGTCTTTTGAGGGCATGGCATGACATGCAGACTTCATTGTATGACTTCCTCAGCAGAAAGGGCCAGGCTGACTGGTGAGGATCATGGCAGGATGTGCAGTCTCCATTGTCCACAGGGGCGTGAACAGACGTATTCGATTGCATTTCATGGTTCATCGCCGTATGACAAAGGGTGCATATTGCCCGTTGGTCCTTTTCCACACCGAATGTATCAGGATATGCTTCTGCCTTATGACAGAAATGACACTCTCCCTCTGCAACAGGGCTATGGGGAATCTTTTCTCCCCCGGCAGCAAGCTCCCGGTGGCATTGCTTTGTTGAGCAGGCCGGTGAATCCTGTATGTGGGATATATACTCTTCCGGTGTTGTAAAGGAATACGCACTGCCTGTACAACTCCATACTATGAGAAGAAAGGCAGTAATGCCGGTTCTATTTGACGGGCGCAGCTTATTCATATACCATGTAGCCTCTTCTTCGCCGGTTACGCTGGTCCGCTCCTGAGTTGGCGTCATGGTCGAGGGCTATATTGACAGCTTTCTGCAGTCTTTCCTTTGCTTTTTTCTCATATCCGCTTCTGGAATACAGTTCTGATAAATCACGGAGTATGGGTATATGGTATGAATAGGTATAAAAGTGGGAATCTTCATATTCTGATGCCCATACGTCAAAGAGACTCTCTGCTAATTCAAGCTCTTTTATTGCCAGGTCGATTTTGTCCAGGTTTTCATAAGCAAGCCCCAGTAGGTAATGGGCCCTGACCTTATAATCAATACGGGTATAGGAGGCCGATTTTAGTGCTTTCTCCGCTTCTGTATATCTCTCCTGCTCAGAAAGGAGAATTGCATAATTTATGTGGGCCGCAATACTGTTGTCCAATTCAATAGCACGTCTGAATTCCTCAGCTGCACCGGCGGAGTTGCCCTGCTGCCACAGAATAATACCCTTGAGATTGTGTGCCCATGAATAGTCCCCGTCGGACGCAAGTGATTTGTTCAGGGCGGAAAGGGCCTGTTCCCGGAGGCCGCTCTTGTACATCTGGAGAGAGTATTGATAGTGTCTGTTTGATTGGGAATCTTTTTTTTTCAGTTCTGCATGGCTCTGTTTTTGTTTTGCCCCATCAAGGCCCAGGAGATTTTTGATCTGATCCGACATGACCGGCCGTGCAGCTAAAGGGAAGCTCGGATATATGAATTCTATCTTTCCTGTCCTGCCCACCATTATTGTTGACGGAAGGGCTATGACTCCGTATTCTCTGAACTGGGTAAGCCCTTTGTCGATAAGTACAGGGAACTGTATTTTATTCGATACTATCAGGTCCCGCACTTTGGTCATTTCCGTGTCAGAGACCTCCCTGTCTTCTTCCGGAGTGTAAATGCCGAATATTTCGAGGCCGTTCCTGTCATGGTATTTGCTGTATATCGTATTCAGAAATTGCAGCTCATCCAATGAATAGTTGAGAAAGGCATCATCGAGGATCAGTTCCCAGAATACGAGAATTACCGGTTTCCTGCCGAAAAAATCGGTGACTCGTACAGGCGTTCCATTCATGTCATTGAGGGTGATCTTTTTAGGGGCATCCCCCTCTTCCAGTCCGATCAATGCCGGTGAGTTTACAGGACAAAGAAACCCCGGGATGAGAAGGGCAATGAACAGGGCTGTCATGACAGGTTTTCTCATGGGCTGCCCTCTATTTTTAATGCCAGGCATGTTTTTATTTATTGAAAATAGTTATTCCCTGCAGGGTTTTTTTGACCAGGGTGACTTGTCGTTTACATCGATGACCTGAAAGAGATATCCAAAGGGATAATCGGGCTGATAGAGATGGAACCTGTCAAATTCAAAGAGCTTTCTTGATGCAAGGAGAAAGTTGTAATAGGGATTTCCTTTTTCCAGTATTGTTACTTTGCTGTTCACCTGGAAACTGATGTACTGGATACCTTTATCGGTATGTGTCATTCCGACGTACAGCAGGCTTGCGTAGGGATTTTTTCTCAGGTTCTCGAGTGCCTTTCCGCCAAAGATCTCGAGCCCGCCGAGTACAGTAGAGTCAAAATTGTTCACATCACTGTAGAGCTTTGACATTGCTTTCATCCTCTGGGGGATACTTTCCTTCCACGGCATTGACCGTGCCTCTGTAATAACGCTTTCGAATATATCAGTAAAGTTCTGAAGCTGTTCCTGTTCAGGAAGAAGGCCCAGCCCTTTTACGGTCATATTGACGGGGAACGGACTGCCTTCACTCCATGTAGCCATTACAGGGAGGTGGGCGGCGAAAAACTTTTCGGGATGACCGTTGCGCATGGAATGGAAAAACTCTATTCGGGACGAAACTAACCAGTCAAGACATTTTGTCGGTATTTTATGAAGTGTCTGTTTCATTTCACACATCCTTTCTGTCAATCCAGAGTTTAAATTTATGGAGGAGGACGGCACTCCTGTATTGTCTCAAGTGCGAGCGGCCGGCCAGCAGTATGAGAAGAATGAGAACAAATCTCGTCGAATTTATGTTTTTTGCAATCAGCCCGTAATACACACCGAGTGACAGGGCGATGACTACACTGACAATACTGAAAATCAGGAAGAGTTTCTTCTGCCCGGCGATGCGGTCAAGCAGTGATTTTTCTCTGTCATTCAGTTCAATCATTTTCCTGCCATTTTTTCCATACCGTAATTTTGCCGTGCCATTTGCATGATTTCAGGAGTAATCTCAGAGTAGTGATTATTGACGGCGTATCGTTCAATGGCGCCTTTCACCATGGACCGGACGAAAAAGGGGACCTTTTTGATGCGGGCTTCAGCCTCTCTCGACCAGACAGGGTCGATGGCGCCGGGAACCTTTTCTCTGTTCAGACTTTTGAATGCCGGAGGTTCGATGACAACGTTCCCCTTTGGCCTGTGGACACACCAGGGGTCTTCATCCATCATATTCCCGGAAGCAGCATAGGCCCGGGCCCTGCATCCCCCGCATAGTAACCGGTATTCACAGGCATTGCATTTGCCTTTTAATGAAGGGTTCCTGAGAAGGGCAAACTCCGGTGATGTCTGCCAGATTTTATGAAAAGGCTCTTGCTTCACGTTCCCGGCGGTCCCCTGCATATACGGGCAGGACGTTACCCTGCCTTCCGGTGTTATCCGGCAGTAATGTATGCCTGCCATGCACTTGCCTGCATCCAGTTTTAAAAGGTTTGAATCAGGGTTGCGCTGGTGCAGTATTCTCCTGAAGGTGGGAGCGCAGCGGGTGCGAATCATCATGCCTGTCCGTTTATCCTGCAGCTCTCCTATCAGTGAAAGCAGTTCCTCATACTGGTCGGGCGTGATGTCCGTCAATTCTTCCCCTTTTCCTGTGCATACCAGAAAGAAGGGGCTGAAGACCCTGACCCCCAGGTGGCGGGCAAACTTGATCAGGTCCGGGATCTCGTCATAATTGCCTTTGGTGACAACGGCATTCATCTGTACCGACAGGCCAGTACTCTTGCATATTTCAATCGCTCGTACGGCCTTGTCCCAGGAACCCTGCTTTTGTCGAATCCCGTCGTGGACATCGGCTTTGATGGAATCAAGGCTGACACTTACTCCTGAAACGCCGTTCTCTTTGAGCTTCAGGGCGACTTCAGGTTCGATGAAATAACCGTTCGTACCCAGAACGACCATCATGCCTCTCCCTGCTGCGTGCCGGGAGAGCTCGTATATGTCACTTCGCAGGAGAGGCTCTCCTCCGGAGAGGATAAGCATAACTTCTTCATTGACCCGGGCGATCTGGTCGATGAGCCCCAGTGATTCCTGTGTATTCAGTTCACATGAGCGGTTCGTATCAGAGGAGACGTCACTTCTGAAGGCAGCAGGAAGATAGCAGTGGGCGCACTGCAGATTGCACTTTCTTGTAATGTTCCATGATATGATCTTTAAATTGTTATCCATTCCGCCATTCCTCTGTAAGCTCTCTCTCAGGTCAAAAGCATATTGCACTGAGCATACCGGAGCAGGTTTTCTGTTGTACTGCCCATAGACGCTTCTTCAGCCTGATGGGCTCCGAAGCGGCTTAACACCAGGAGTGAAGCAGGGTTTTCATCTAAATATCTGCACATTTCGTGGTATGGTTTTCCTGCAAGAATTGTCGTTTCAATATGCGTGTCATGTTTCTCTCCGATGAGCGCGGCCTCATCCAGATAGGACTGATATACTTTTTTGAGTCCCTTGTCAATGACCTCGTCATGGAGCTGCGCCTGGTCTTTGAACCTGAATTTCTCACCCGCCTCTTTTGAGAGCACTCCTACAAGACTTTTAAAGGCGACGGTATGGAAATGCGGGTCGAACACTGATACTGCCTCAACCTGCGCGTTAAAAAGCCGGGCAAGTTCCATTGCCTTTTCAAGCGCCCTCACAGACTGCCTGCTCCCGTCGATTGCAACAACGATCCTGTCAGAAGGCATGATGTTGTTCTTGACCACAAGGACATCGGACTCAATGTTTCTGATGACCCGGTCGCAGACACTTCCGACAAAGGAATTCCCGTTTACCGAACCGAGGCCCCGAACGCCGAGGGCAACAAGGTCATAATGACTGGCCCGGGCGTCCTTCACAATTTCGTACCAGTTTTTTCCCTCCAGCAGCTTACGGTCGCAGGAGAGATTCATTGCGCCGCATTTTTTTTCAAACACATCGAGGTAGGCATCCGATATCAGACGAAGTCCGTCGCCGATGAGCGAGTTGTGCGCTCTTCGGGAATGTTCGAGCCTTTTCTCTTCAAGGTAAGGTTCCGGAAGGCCTTCTTCCATGTCTTTAAACCTCTTGTCGTGAAGGGTCGCGCTGTATACGTGGGAGCCAGTCACTCGGGATCCCATCTTCTCGGCAATGGCAAGGCCCAGGTCTATGCTGAAATTTGAGTATTCTGAATTATCAACAGGAATGTAAATGTTTTTATACATGGTCAACTCCTTTCCCGGGCCGGAATAGAATTTTATTCATTTTCTTTCAGTTTCCTTCTTATGAATATCCCGGCCACGATGAATGCCAGTGCCACAGCAGGGGGCATAATATATACCTTCATGGGAGTAGGCGGTTCCAGCATGACGTAATACCATCCTGATACAGTCGCCCTGTTGCCCTGCTCATTCTGCGCTCCGTCAAAGGCGGTTACCGAAAGGGGGATGAACTCCCCGGGTGTGAATGTGATGTCATTTTCATCGCCGGAATCTAAAGGTCTTGTGAAAAGGACCCTGTAATGGCCGTCACTGTAGCTTGCTGCGACCTCTATGTCGTTTGTTTCCTGCTGGACCAGATCATTCTCTTTATGCCCTTTGGCATTCTGCTCGATTGCCGAATTATCCGATGCCTTCCAGTACCAGAGATTTACGGGATGGTTTTTGTCTCCAAGAAAGAAGTAGGGTTTTTCGGGGCCGCCGGAAACCGTTACCGGGAACTGAAGCCTTAGTGCATCTGTGGAATTTCCGTCATCGCCTTTATTCGGTTTCTTGTCCGTCCATTCAAGCATGACCGCTATCTCAGAATCTGAATAGAGTCCCCTCACCCTCACATTGGTGATCACGGGAGCACACTGGCGGGGCTCGAACATCAACTGTCCTGACATGGGCATATCAAGGTAGTCGGCACTCTCCCACTGCCCGTCATCGGTGGAAGAGGGTACAGCGTCAACCTTCCTCACTGATAATGCGCTGCCGGTCTTTCTCTCGGTCTGAAGAGATGCCACAAAATGTGAAAGTGCCCATCTCTCTTTATCAGAGTACGCATCCTGAAAGGACGCCATTGGAGTACCGTCAAAGCCTGATGTCAGGGTTCGGAATATGTCTTCAACCTCCGCTCCGTTTCTATATTCCCATGCCTGGGTGAGGTCAGTGGGATATGCCCTGGTACCCCAGTCATTCTTGAAATTTTCCTGCCATCCTTTTTCACCCTCACCCCTGCC
>CALZGI010000300.1 GCA_945786855.1 Thermodesulfovibrionia bacterium
TCCGGTGGGAAGTGTTACTCTCGCTTCCATTCCCTCTATGAGGGACCTTCCGTTATTAACCCTTATTTTCACAGGAAAGGTCCTTGTTGATATGTCACCTCTCGGTATGACGGCAATAACGCTGCCGGTAAAGACTTCTCTCCCGGCCGTTACATTTACACTCATTCCCCGCTTCACATATCCTACGATAGAGTCAGCGACTTCGGCTATGACATCCATGCTGTCTTCCATCGCAATTGTTGCAACGGTGGACCCTTCATTAAGCCATTCCCCCCGGTCAACATGTCTTTTTAATACTATTCCATCAAAGGGAGATTTGACGGTTTTTTTCTCCAGCTCCGCTTCGAAGCGTTCTACGTCTGCTTTCAGAGAAATAGTTCTCTTTTCAAGGCCGCTCACCATGAACCGGCGCTCGTCATATGTCTGCTCAGTCACAAGCTCGTTTTGAAAAAGGCTCTCTGCCCTCTTAAGGTCGAGTCTTGCTTTCTCAAGGTCTGAAAGCACCTGCTCATACCCTGCCCGCGTTGCCTGAAGGGTTTTTTCCAGGAGATCGGAATCGAGCCCGGCAAGCTCATCTCCCTTCCTGACCCTCTGGCCTTCCTCGAAATTCACTTTCTTCACCTTTCCACTCACTTCTGCTGCAACATCGGAGACTTCCTGATAATAGACAGTGCCGATAAATTCGTTTTCAGGGGACACCATGCCCATTGTCACTTCTGCTGCAACTACCTGTGCCGGAGGCATCTCCTGCCTCTTTCCCTGCGGTTCGGCGTACAGGGAAGAAGTCAGCAGAAAAATAAAGATAATAACGATAAACTTTTTTACGTGTCTAAACATAAATGTAATCTCCAAATAATGATATACGTGAACAGCTGTTCCAGCCTGGAATAATTAACCTTCTCTTTTTTTACTGACAGCTGACTGCTGACTGCTTATTACTGATTTCAACAATGCCCCTGTTACTCTTTTTAGTCGCAGAAGTTCCAGCACATAGGCATACTGTGCATTGAGAAGCTGTCTCTCGGAAGTGACGAGACGGGTATTTGCGTCCATAACATCTACACTGTCTGCAAGTCCATACTGAAACTGTTTCGAGACAAGATTATAATTTTCTCTGGAAAATTCTACTTCAGCCTTGCGGGGGTTTAATAATGCTGCGGCCGTTGTGGCGACAATATAGGAATTTTCTACTTCAACAATAATTTGCCGTTTTAAATCAGACAGACTGTACTCTGTCTGCCTGAATCTCGACTTTGCTTCACTCACCTCTGCTTTTTTCAACCCTCCCTCAAAAAAAGGAAAATCGAGTCTCAATACACCGTAAATTCTTTCTTCCAGAGAAAACGTTGGAGAAGGATGGTTTTTCTCTTTGGAATACACACCCTCTACAGAGAGGTCAGGCCAATAGGTGCTTCTGGCCACTTTTACAGTATCTTCGGCAATTTCGCTCTGAATGGCCAGTGACTTCAGTTCTGCCCGATCTGTGAGAGCCTTTTTTTTCAGGCATTCCAGGTCCGGTTTTGTGCACGTACCCGTCAGAGATGTCAGGTCAATCTCTCCCTTCTCGGGCATCATAACATCGATTCCAATCACGGGCTCTTTCACATCATAATCACCTTTGATACCAGCCGTTTTAGCAAGGAGATTTTTTGTGATTTTGAGAACATTTTCAGTTCTTATCAATTCTGATTGTGCGTCCGCGAGTTCCGCTTCAGCCCTGAGCAATGCTGTCTTGATAGCTGTTCCTACCTCAAGCCTTTTCTTCGCTGCATCCCTTTCCGTTGTTAAGCGCTGAACATTTGCAGCTGCTATTTCAATTTCCCTTTCTACTCTGAGTACGTCATAATACTGGACCGCGACATCGAGAAGATAGGTTTCTCTGACAGCATGGAGGTCAAACCTGCTTTGTTCAATTCCCTGCTTGGAAATACTGCGGGCCCTGAATTCCCTTCCCCCCAGTGAATATGAATTCCTCAGCCGCAATCCCCATTCATTGGTGTATTCAGGCTGCAGGAGAAAGCCCGATGCGTTTTTTTCATCACTGTATCGTGTATGCTGTCCAAAGGCTGAAAAAGTCGGTATAAGATCAGCCGTGGCCTTGTCTTTTTCACGTTCTGAGATATAGAGGTCTTCTTCCGCTATTTTTATTGTCTCGCTTCTTTCGAGTGCGAGCCTGTACAGGTCATCAAGTGAATATTCCACTGCATATAAGATATGAGGGATGACCATGACTGCACAGCAACTTACGAATAAAAGTATTTTTTTCATGCCACGTCCTTTCTTATTCCATTGCAGATTAAATCAAAGAGTGAGTCACCTAAATTCCTTGAGGAACCGATTCCAAAAAAGAGCCTTAACATGACAGCGCCCCTTATGCTGGCAAAAATCATGAGTGCAGTCTCTTCAGTATCCAGAGGCCTTATAAGCCCGTTTCTTATTCCATCTGTTAAAATCGATTTTAACAATGCCAGCTGGTTCTTAATAAATTTATTTCGCAGGGGCTTCAGGAAATGAAGCCTGTGCTCCCGGTACAACATGGAGATCAACTGTTTCTTTTTCAGAGCATATCCCAGGCAGAAAGAAATATAATCTTTTAATGCCTGAACGGGGTCTCTGCCTGACTCTACAATATTTGCAGCCAGATCTTCATAGTCTTTTGTCTGATCCCTGACGAGTTCCAGGCAGAGGTCCTCCTTATTCCTGAAGCGCAGGTAAAGGGCCCCGACGCTCATGCCCGCTTCATGGGCTATGTCCTTCATTTTTGTTTCTGAATAGCCTCTGGAAGAAAACAGTTCAAGGGCGGTTTTCAATATTTTAGAATCAGGGACCTTCTTTCTGGCCACGGGAATCTTCTCCAAAGAATTATTCTGAATGGTGGTTCATATGAACGATGGTTCATTTTAGAAAAGATCCGGGGATTTGTCAAGACACTGAAACGGAAATTTCATGGCCGGAATACTCTATAGCACCCGTTCCCGGGGCATCATTTTTATGCAGAAACTGAGAAGGGAGCAGTTCCCTTCTTTACGAAAGGACCCGCTCCGAGACATATATACAGGATGCCAGTTCTTTATCAATGGCAAACTGGCTTCTGGCGATCTTAAATACATAAGAGGGATATTTCTGTATAAGGGTAATCTCTGTCTTCGGAAGGGCACCCATGGCAATAATTTTCTGGAGCCTTTCACGGTTATGGGTCTGAAGGTAAACAACCCTGGCCTTCCTGTTAACACCTAATTCAGTCAATGGCACATTAACTTTGTTTGGTACCTTCGCCAGTTTCCCGCAGCATTTACCTTCCGGGATCGGTTTCCCGTGGGGGCATGTCTTCGGGTGTCCAAGGAGTGTGCAAATATTTTCATCGAGCCCCTTATGGAGGAGGTGTTCGAACTTGCAGCTTCTGTCATGAGCATCTTCCCCTCTAAGGTCAAAAACATCGACGAACAGCCGCTCGGCCAGACGATGCCGTCTTATGCAACTTCTGGCTTCCTCTCTCCCTTTTTTTGTCATTCTGAGCTCATTGTGTTTTAACTTAACGAGGCCCGAGTCTTTCAGTTCTCTTATGGTGTCATCATTTTTCAGTATGCTGACATCGCAGGTATCTTTTTTCCCTTCAATGATCTCTATCCATAGAGTCTCCAGAATTTCTTCTGCCCTTTCGGTCAATGTCATCCTACTTTCTCCTTAGTCCCTTTAATTTTTTTATCCATTTCGGTTCGGGGGCCATTTCGAAGTTACAGTTAGGGCATTTAATGAGGTCACACTTCTTGGCTAAACCGCAGGCGGTGCAGCCTGCCTGCGCCTCCTGTTCATTAAACTCGTGACCGCAAAAGGAACATTTCATCATAGCGTTACTCCCAGCGTCCGGAGAAGGAGATTCGACACATATGCAACGCTGTAGGAGGTAAAGACGATAAATACTGCGATACTTACTCCCACTTTCCACCCCCGTTCTTTCAGGACGATCAAAAACTGGGCAATACAGGGAAGAAACAGTGTAAGCGCAATACAGGCAATAACAAGCTGCACGCCATCGAGTGCCCCTGCCTTGTTGACGTCATAAAGGCCGGCCGCGCCGTAGTCTCTTCTGAAGAACCCGAAGAGAAACACCTTCGCCGTTTCAGGCGGCTGTCCGATCAATGCCATGGGTTTCTGCAGAAGGTCAATAAGATAATCAAAAAGCTTTGATAACTTTCCCAGCCAGATGAGAACACTGGCAAGTAAAAAGAGGGGCAGGATTTCTTTGAAATACCACTTCATCCGCACATAGGTCTTCGTAAGAACATTCGTCAAATTTGGAAACCTCAGGGGAGGTATTTCCATGTAAAATGAAGGCTTTTCACCGGGCAGCAATTTGGCAGTCAGATATCCCACAAAGAGAAAGATCATGCTGACGATGCCGGTCCAGATAAACATCGCGGCAGGCCTCCCCTCAAGGAGGGCCAGGATGACACCCAGTTGAGCTGAACAGGGGACGGCAAGGGCAATGAGCATGGTTGAAATGACCCGTTCTCTCTTTGTCGGCAGGGTCCGCGTAACCATGGTTGCCATGGTACCGCAGCCAAAGCCGAGGGTCATGGGGATGACGGCCCGTCCGCTCAGGCCGATTCGTTTAAAGGTCCTGTCAATAAGCATAGCCAGCCTTGGCAGGTATCCCGTGTCTTCGATAATGGAAAAAACAAGGAAAAAGAAGGTTACTATGGGCATGATAATGGCAACAGCGTAGCGAAGTCCCTGTGTCAGCACTCCGAACTCTCCAATAATGAGGTCCTGCAGCAGTGCCCATGGAATAATTCCCGTAAAGAAGTTAATCAGGAAGGGATTTATATGTTCTTCAAAGATTGTCCCCTCGATAAAATCGACTGCTGTCCCGGAGCCAAAGTCTCCGACAAATTTGTACAGGCCGAAATAGAGGACCAGAAACAGGATGGGCCATCCAGTCACAGGATTCATGGTGAGGGTGCTCAACCTGTCTGCAAAAGTCACTTTCTCGGCTTTTGCTTTCATGACCTTGTGGGCAATGCGGACTGCTTCCTCGTTTTGCTTGATGGCCATCTCATAATCTACCGGGTGTGAATAGTAGTTCCTGACCTGTTCAATGATTTCCTCTATGGGGGGAATAGCTTCCGGTTCCCTCTCCCTGACAAGGTCTTTGATTTCCTCGTCGTCCTTGAGAAGGAGGACACCAATTGACCGCTTTGAGAGGTTGTATTTCTCTTTCAGTAGAGTATCGATCTTTTCGAGTGCGATTTCGATGGAAAACTCCACGGGCCCCATGTATGAAACCATATTATCTTTTTCCAAAATCACTAATCCTTTCCGCAAGGGTGTCCATGCCTTCCTTTGTCGTGGAAACCATACCCACAACGGGAATTCCCAGTTCCTTCTCAAGCAGGGGGATGTCGATCTCAATCCCCAGCCTTCGTGCTTCGTCCATTATATTCAGAACGAGAATGGCAGGAAGGTCTGCCTCGATCAGCTGCAGGGTAAAGGGGAGCATTCTCTCGAGATTCTTTGCGTCCATGACATGAATGACAATGTGAGGTTTTTCATAAATGAGAATTCGCCGGGCGACCCGTTCCTCTTCAGTCAGTACAGAGAGGGAGTACATTCCCGGCGTATCAACAATCTCGAAGGTTTCACTGCCGATTTTTGCCTTTCCCCGGCAGACCTCAACAGA
>CALZGI010000301.1 GCA_945786855.1 Thermodesulfovibrionia bacterium
CTGAGTGTTCTGAAAATCAAAGGGGTTGTCAGGCTCATATGCACCCTCCCGGGAATCCCGGACCCTATCCCCGATGAGCAGATACAGTCCTTAATCAAGCTTGTTGAGAATAAAGAGGCCCTTGATCCGTATCCATATCTGAACGAAGGGCAGAGAGTTGTAATAAAAAACGGGCCTCTGTACGGTGTTGAAGGCATTCTTGTGGAAAAACTTGATAAACAGCTTCTCGTGCTCTCCGTCGATGTCCTCCGCCAGGGAGTGGCCCTCACCATTGATGCCGCTGATGTAGAGAAAGTGTAACCTGCCTGTCAGGGGCCACAGTTTCTGATCGGGGAACTGAGTCCTTTTTACATCATTACAATGGTATGGATACCACAATAACAGATTTCCCTTCCAGCCTGACAAATGCCTCAAACTCATTCTAATATATTGATATTACTGCTTTTATCAGCTTATGGGGACAGACCGAAATTTCTGGCCTGAGACTTGCTATATATATTCTGTCATAAATAGTTCTTTCAAGAACTGTGTACTTTTATTTTTGCAGGACAGTAAGTAAAATACTGAATGTTTTTTTGGACAATCAGAAAAATGTCGATGACAAGGAGGTGGTAGAAAAGAAAATAAGTGTCCTTCATTCCGAAGAGTCGGGATGGGATTTTTTGAATAGAGCAGCAAACCATAAACAAAAACTCAAAAAGGAGGAAGTTGAATGAAAAAGTCTTTCATTGCACTATTAAGTGTGTCAGTCGTACTGCTCTTTGCAGTATCTTCTTTCGCACTGCACGCAGTACCTGAGATGTATGAGTACACACCTTCGATCGTAAAGTCCAAAAAAGCCCAGCTCGAGATTGGGGGACACATCAGGGTGAGGGGTGAGATCAACGATAACTATGTAAGTTTCAATGACGACGTGTCTGGTGACAGCACCAGATCTGCATATGACCAGAGGGCCAGAGTACATATTAAGGCCACTGTCTCCCCGAACACATTTGGATTCATTGAATTCGAGGCAAACTCACTCCAGAATGATGACAGCTGGTCCTGGGCAAACTGTGATGGTGCAAAGGGTATTTACAGAAAAGGAAACTGTAAACCGACCGGCGTTACCACAAGGCAGGCATACATAGCCCACCAGACGAAAGCTCTTGGCGTAATGGCAGGCTTTAAGGTCGGTCATCAGCTTTATGCCCTCGGAAACGGTCTTTTCTACAACCACACACAGTATGGCGATGACGGTATCACACTCTGGATCAGCCCGGCAGACGGCATGGAGATCTCTCTGAACGCACTGAAATTTGACGAAAACGACCCTGCAGGTTCTGACGACGTTGATGCTTATGCGGGAACTTTTTCCGGTGCATTCGGTCCTGCCAATGTAAGCGCTGACGTAACGTTCTTCAATGACAATGAGTTCGGCCCAAAGGGAGCTGACTTATGGAACTTCGGCGTACGGGGTGACATGAATATTGGCACTGTTGCAGTGAAAGCTGATGTCGAGTTTCAGACAGGTAGTGCAGACGAATTTGCCGCGAACGGTGATGATTTTGATTTAAGCGGATATGCATTTCTCTTAGGAGCAGACTTTGATGCAGGTCCGGTAAAAATCGGTATTGAAGGCGCCTACGGAAGTGGTGACGACATTGATACTGAAGACGAGTATGAGGGATTCATCACCACTCTGAGTGACGGTCAGGACTACACCTACCTCTATGATCAGAAGGCAACAACATCTGCCCAGGCAATTGTTGCGACATCAACAACAAGCAGCACATTTGGCGCCATGGGCAGAACCGGTCTGGCAAACACATGGTACATCAATGCTGGCGTTTCTGGGAAGCCAACGCCGGATATTAAACTCATGGGCGACGTTTACTATCTCCAGGCATCAGAAAAAGTGAGCGACGTTGATGATTACGATGAAAAAGACATCGGTGTTGAGGTTGACGGAAAAATCGAATACCAGATCGACACAAACCTCGTATACTACGTTGAAGCCGGTTATCTCTTTGCCGGTGATTTTTACAAGAACCTTACTGGACCGGTCTCACCGAATCCAGCAGACCCTGAAGACCCGGATGATGCCTATTCAGTCAGACACGGTATCATCTTAAAGTTCTAACAGCAAAACACATTGTGTAATGCGCAGGGCGTCCCGATATCCGGGACGCCCTTTTTTTTGTTGCCTATTCATAAGGATATCGAGAATGTGTTCAACATCAGCTCCGGACAATGAAAACTTTATGTTCACTCCGCCTGTATTGCCTTTCATCAAACCCATTGCTTATAATTTCTGTAAATTCTGTTCTTCTGCAGGAATAAAATAAATATATCAATATCCAAAAGGAGTCATATATGTCCGGACATTCGAAATGGGCAGGAATCAAGCATAAAAAAGCAATTGTTGATGCAAAAAAAGGCAAGGCCTTCTCAAAGGTCTCAAAGGAAATAACCGTAGCCGCAAAGATGGGGGGCGGCAACCCTGATATGAACTCGCGTCTCAGGCTTGCAGTTGAAAAGGCCAAGGAAGTCAACATGCCCTCTGACAACATCAAGCGGGCAATCAAGAAAGGGACAGGGGAATTGCCGGGAGTCAATTACGAGGAAACAATGTATGAGGGATACGGCCCGGGGGGAGTAGCATTACTGCTTGAGATTATGACTGACAACAAAAACAGGACCGTAGGAGAGATCAGACATATTCTATCGAAGCACAACGGGAATATGGGAGAATCAGGATGTGTTGCGTGGATATTCGATCAAAAAGGGTACCTCCTCGTAGACAAAAGTGCTATCGATGAAGACACGCTTATGTCTGCAGCCCTTGATGCCGGAGCGGATGATTTCAAAAATGACCCTGACGAGGAAAATTACGAAATCACAACTGCTCCTGAAGATATGAACACGGTAAAAGAGCATCTTAAAAAAGAGAATATTAAACTGAACCTTGCTGAAGTGACAATGATCCCCCAGAATTATGTGAAGCTTGAAGGCAAGGATGCACAAAGAATGCTCAAACTGATGGAAGCGCTTGAAGACCATGACGACGTGCAGAATGTCTATGCGAACTTCGATATCCCCGATGAAATCATGGGGGAAGCGGAATAAAGATATTGCGAGTAATCGGAATAGACCCCGGAACTATAGTCTGCGGCTACGGAATTGTTGATGCACAGCGCAAAGGAGAAACCGGAAAATCTGACCCGGTGCATATTGTTTCAGGCGATGTCAAGTTAAACAGAAAAGCCCCCCTCCCCGACCGTTTAAGAATTCTGTACGAATCCCTCAGTTCCGTAATTGATGAGTATAATCCGACCCACCTGAGCCTGGAAAAAATCTTCTATCACAAAAGCATCCAGTCGGCATTCGCCCTCGGTTCGACGCGCGGTGTTGTCATGCTTCTGGCCGCTCAGAACAATCTGCCCCTTTCCGAGTACAATCCGACACAAGTAAAGATGGCCCTCACCGGCTATGGACGGGCTGAAAAAAGGCAGGTGCAGGAGATGGTAAAGATAATCCTGAATCTCAAAAGGTCATCGGAGAAGTTCAGTGAAGACAGGAGCGATGCCCTTGCCCTTTGTATTTGTCATATCAATTCAATGACCTTTCAAGGATAAAATTATTGTCTGACATCACTCCTTCCCCATCACCCGGCTATGTGTCACTAACATCCTGGCTATTCATATTTCACATGATAATTTTGTATTGACAGCCGGTTAAACGAGTGATACTATTTTCCCATACTTTGAGGGCGTAACTAATTGTGGTCACAAATCATCTTTCAGCTTTTAAATGAGCTACATGGTTCGCATCAGTGGGCTTGTCATTACCACTTAACCGGGGCAGGAAACCCGGAGTATACAAAGCTCTACGAGGTCTGGTTTCCCGGCGCCCACGCTGATGTCGGCGGAGGCTACGGAGATTCCGATGAACTCTCGGGAATTTCATTAAACTGGATGATCGGATTGC
>CALZGI010000302.1 GCA_945786855.1 Thermodesulfovibrionia bacterium
ATGGCCTGGTTCAAGAAAGAAAAAAGCACATCTCCCAAAAAGGTAAAGGTACCGGAAGGTCTCTGGGTAAAATGCAATTCCTGCAAGGAAATAATCTACCGGAAAGAAGTTGACAGAAACCAGAAGGTCTGCCCTAAGTGCAACTATCACTTCAGAATTTCTGCCACTGAACGAATTGCAATGCTCGCAGACGATGGCACATTCATCGAGATGGGAAAAGATTTCGAATCAAAAGATCCGTTGAAATTCAAGGACCAGATAACCTACAAGGAGCGTCTCAGGGATTCGCAGAAAAAAACAAATATCATGGACGCGGCAACGGCCGGAAAGGCATTGATTGGAAACAGCCCTGCCATTCTTGTGGTCCTTGATTTCTCATTTATGGGTGGGAGTATGGGATCTGTCGTTGGAGAGAAATTTGTACAGGCTGCGGAAAAGGCCGCGGAAGAAAAAGTCCCGCTCATATCTGTCGCATCTTCCGGAGGGGCAAGGATGCATGAAGGTATTATCTCGCTCATGCAAATGGCCAAAACGTCAGCCTCGATAGCCCGTTTCAAAAATGTCGGATTGCCCTATATCTCGATTCTTGCCGACCCTACTTTTGGAGGAGTGTCCGCAAGTTTTGCGATGCTGGGAGACATAATCATTGCCGAGCCGAAAAGTCTGATCGGGTTCGCTGGACCACGGGTAATTGAACAGACTATCAATCAGCAGCTCCCGGAGAATTTTCAGACAGCGGAATTTCTCCTTCAGCACGGCATGATTGATATGATTGTCGACAGGGAAAAACTGAAGCAGACCATCATTACGCTGCTCTCTTTAACGTCCGGGCATAGTGACACCGGGCGTGAAAGCATGGATTAATCACCTTTACACTCTCATGACTTATTTGATATGGCGGATGTTTCCAGAGAATACGACAGTACCGTAAATTACCTGTATGGCCTTCAGAAACACGGAATAAAGCTCGGCCTTTCAAATATTCGTGAACTGATGCATGTCCTCAGAGAACCTCACAAGGCCTTTCACTCCATCCACATTGCAGGGACAAACGGGAAAGGCTCGACGGCCGCTGCATTGTCTTCCATCCTGTCTGCGAACGGTTTCCGCACCGGTCTTTTCACCTCACCCCATCTTGTCAGTTTCACAGAAAGAATGAGAATTAACAACAGTCAGATCTCAGAACCGGAGGTAATAGACCTTGCATCGAAAGTTCGCAGGGCCGCAGACAGTTCCGGACTGAATCCTACCTTTTTTGAAGTCGTTACAGCTATGGCATTCTGTTACTTCGCAGAGAAAAAAACGGATTGGGCCGTTATTGAAACAGGCATGGGAGGAAGGCTTGATGCGACAAATGTACTCTCCCCCCTCGTAACAATTATCACGAATATCAGCAGGGACCACTGTGAATTTCTCGGTGAGAGCATATCCGATATAACCCGCGAAAAGGCAGGAATCATTAAGCCCGGTGTTCCGGTCATAACGGCTGCCCGGAAACCGGACGTTCTTCATCAACTGACTCAGATCGCAGAGAGCCGTGAAGCAGACATCCATATTTATAATAATGACTTTACGGGAACACTGCTCATGATGGATGAAAAATGCATAGTGATGGACTATAGCGGCCTCGAACATTACAGAGAAATTACGGTGCCTCTTTCAGGTGAATATCAGCTCTATAACAGCTGCCTTGCACTGAGGGCATGTGAAATTATCAACCAGAAAGGGTTCCCTATTTCGGAGACATCAATACGAAAGGGGCTAAAAAATGTGAGTATCGAGGGACGTCTTGAGCACGTCTCTCACGACCCTCAGATAATTCTCGACGGTGCCCATAATCCGGATGCTGCAGCGTCTCTTGCTCTTTCGGTAAAAAAGCTCTGGCCCGGGAAAAAAGTGATTCTTGTTGTCGGAATCATGGGAGACAAAAATATTCAGGGCATATTGAGCCCGATTATTCAAATTGCTGATCATGTGATTCTCACAAAAGCAAAATATGAGAGGTCTGCTTCACCAGAAATGATGAAGGAGATGCTGTCCTCCATTCAGATGTCAGGCGGCCATTCGAAAAGGAAACCGGTAAACAGTACAGACACAGTCAGCGAAGCCCTTGATTTGGCCAAGTCTCTATGCGGGAAAGACCACATCATCCTTGTAACCGGATCATTTTACACCACGGGGGAAGTCAAGGAAGCACTCGGATGCAGAAGCGTCCTGTCAGGATTGAGGGAATACAAATAAGGCATATCCATATTATGAACACTGTCATGCTGAAAACCTGCTGCACTAATTTCTCTCTCATAAAGAAATGTGTTTATTTCTTTTTTTTCATGTATGTTTTCATCCTGCCCTTCTCTGCAGCGGCCCAGGAATTCACACACATCTCTGCAAAAAATCTGGAATATCTTTCTGAAACCAGTGAATACATTGCAAAAGGTTCCGTAACAGTCACTTTTGGTGAAGCTGTTTTGTCAGCCGATGAAATGCAGATCAGCAGCAAAACATATGACGCTGTCGCACTGGGAAATGTAACATATAAGGACCTTGAAGCAGCAATAACTGCTGAAAGGATTGAAATGAACCTGAAAACGAAACAGGGGGTCATTTACGAAAGTTCTATTTTTTATAAGATCCGGAATTTTCACATTCGCAGCAACGAAATCATGAAAACAGGAGACCGGACATTTGTCCTTGACCGTGCATCTGTTACGACCTGTGATGGGCAACCTCCTGACTGGCACATATCGGGCAGTGACGTTACGGTTACACAGCACGAAAAAATAAAGGGATGGCATGGCGCCTTTAATATAAAAGAGGTTCCTGTTTTGTATACACCCTACTTCTGGGCCCCCCTGAACAATGACCGGCAGACAGGCTTTCTCTTTCCCGGCTTTGGATACAGCACCAAAAGAGGCTATTACTACAAGCAGGGGTTTTTCTGGGCCATAAAGGAAAATCAGGACGCTACCTTCTATGGCGATTATTATGACAAAAAAGGTTTTGGCCAGGGGCTTGATTACAGATATATTCTATCACCCGGGACAGATGGTGAAATATGGATGTATCACGTAAGAGATGACGAACCATCGAGGAATCTGGGCGAGTTAAAATCCTTTCATAACCAGAAGCTTCCCTATAATATGTCCGGCTATCTGAAACTGCACGCCGTCAGTGATTACGATTATTACAAGACAATGGATTCCACCTCTGAAGACAGATTTGGATTGTCTACCTGGGACCCCGAAGAATTCGGTTTTGAATCACGTGAACGGCTGCAAAAATATCTCGAGTCAGACCTCCAAGTATCGAAACAGTACGACAGGGGAAGGATATATCTCCTGGCTCAGGGCAGACAGAGCCTCGAAGGAAGTTCCAGTGAAATACCACAAAGCCTTCCCGAACTGGGATTCATCCTCAACACCCAATCAGTAAAATACTTTTCTTTTGATATGTCTGCCAAGGGGGTCAATTTCTGGCGGGAAAAGGGACAGGAGGGCACGCGGTTTGACATATATCCCAATCTCTATTTCAGCTATGGAAGAACAGTGAATATCACACAGAGAGCCGGCATACGGGAAACTGCATATTTCCTGAATGAACCCGGAGAATACGACGACAGGTTCATTTACGACCTTGAAACGACGGTGACAACAAAGTTTTTCAGGAAATATACAAACCTTATCCACCTAATAGAGCCTTCTCTCGGTTATGTATATATTCCCCATGTAGACCAGGATGAAGCCCTCCTGTTTGACGCAACGGACTTCATTCCAAAAACAAACAGTATCAGATATGCACTGACAAACAGGCTTTCAGCCACTGGTTCGAAAAAACTTGAAGCCAGGTTCAGGCTCTCACAGAGTTACAGCTTCCTTAACACCGATGAGCACTTTACACCCGTCATTGCTGAAGCAACATTGACAAGCCCCCGGATAGACTTTGAACTGAATGCTTCATATGATGTAAACGATGATACACTGACAGAAACTATCGGTTCCATACGACTGAAAGATAAAGCAGGGTTCATAGAATTCGGCAAAAACCTCAGAAAGTCCACAGATCTTGATCAGTATACATTTGAAGCAGGGCTGTACGCCCCCATGAAAATCATGAATACCACTCTTCCCTTCGGACTTCGCAGCAAGCTTGAATACGATGCGAAAAATGGCAGGATTCAGGAGCTTGATGTGAGCTTCATTTACAAAAGGCAATGCTGGGGTTACACAGTCACCTATAATGAGAGGCCCGATGAGTATCAGATCATATTCGCCATCGAGCTGCTCGGCCTGGGCACCTTCAGTTTAGGCAGCATATAAAAGAGAAATTTCAAATCTCAACTGACAAATTTCAAATATATATTAAATGACAATGACCGAAGCTCCAGCCTCCTGGAAATAATTATATTTTATTAGTTTGGATTCTGGTGTTTGTGATTTATTTGTATGTTAGTGCTTGTCATTTGATTCTTCATCATTTTTTATTATCCCCCGGGCCCCCTTCCTTTTTTCGCTTCATTCCAGAGAACATCCATTTCGGACAAAGTCATGTCTGACAGGGTTTTCCCCTGACATTCAGCCTCTTCTTCAATGAAGCGAAACCGTCTGGAGAATTTCCTGATTGTCTTTGTCAGGGCGTCTTCAGGATTCACCTGAAAGGAATTCGCTATCCGCACCAGCACGAAAAACATGTCTCCCAGCTCTTCTTCAATATCTTCATGACTATCCCTGCCAATCGCATCTTTCAGCTCTTTGGTTTCCTCCTCAAGTTTGTGAAAGACATCTTCAATATTTTCCCAGTCGAAACCGGCCTTTGCTGCCTTGAGCTGAATCTTCTGGGCCCTGATTAACGCAGGAAGCGCGCGGGGAACACCGCCTATGGCAGATGCATGCTTCTTGCCCTCTCTCGCTTTCTGCTCTTCCCACCATGACGAGACATCCTCTGAAGTCTTCATGTCCCGGTCTCCGAAGACATGGGGATGCCTCTGAATCATTTTTGTGATTATGCCGTCAATAACATCATTCACATCGAACAAATTTTCTTCACTGTAAAGCTGCGACTGAAGAACAATCTGAAAGAGCAGATCACCCAGTTCCTCCTTTACCCCCTCCCGGTCTTCTTCTTCGAGGGCGTCAATGAGCTCATAGAATTCCTCTACCAGGTATGGCTTGAGGCTTTCCCTGGTCTGCTCCCTGTCCCATGGGCAACCTTCAGGACTCCGCAGTTTTGAAACGATAGTAACCAGCTCATCAAAGCTCATCGAGAAAGTATATCAGATTACATCCTGGCAGTGGAAACTATACTGCCTATCTGCAAAATTACTCACTAATACAGGGCAGAAAAATGAATGCGAAAAACCAATTAAAAGCTTAGTGAAACATTGATGCCACCGTAGATAATGTCCGCATCGTCATCACCGGTCACATCTTCAGCTATTGCCTTAAGAGCGTCCTCTGCATCATCACTTAATGGAAATGAGTATGCAATCAATGGCGCAATTGAAATATTTTCGGTAACAGGAATAGTAAGTGCGGCTGAAATATTCCCGTCATAAAAATCGGTAAACTCATCGTCGTCTTCATCAAGACCCATTATTTCGTTATCGAGGTTGATCCCGATGGATGCAGCAAGGTCAAGAGACAACGTCTCCGGAAGTTCAAATGAGTGTCCTACGGATAAGAAGAGATATCCTCCATCGCCTTCATCAAAGTCCCAGTAAAGAGTTGCGTTGGGGCTGAGGATCACGTCATAGCCTAAGGACAGATATATCTCCTGGGTATCATCAAAACCATCAAGAGCATAGTAAATATACCCTGCATCATAGCTGAGATTTTCTATGGAATTAGCGTAATTTAATGTCAAGTCTGTTTCATTCGACTCATTGGTGTCTGTATCATAGTTCACCCACAGGTTTGCACCAAAGCCGCTGTATGTAATTCCTATTGAGGGCTGTATGACTATGTCATCACTCAGTGTTTGGCCTCTCCAGACGTAATTGCTAAACACATCTACTGATGCACTCCCTGAAGTCTCTACTGCATGAGCGCTCATAACAAATAATCCCATTACCGTAAGAACTATTATGACCATAAATTTATGTTTGTTCATTGCGACTGTCCCTCCATAAATTATTTCAATTGAAAAGCTTGTATTTGCATGCTTTTTGCTGACTGCTAAAAACGATTTTCCGCCTGCCTGTTTCCAGCGGTTGCTATGTCTACAAACCTCCCTGCCAATTCCATATTTCTTATTTCGACAGTAATGTACTCAAACTGATTAAATTGAGGTAAGGTTTTCGGACAGGTCTCTAGTATCCTCGATGGGACCTTGTTTCTTTAACTGCACATTCTTCGTTCAATTTTTGTAGGTTCGATATAACCAGTTTAAATAGAAAAGCATCAAGACTCCTGACACGAAAATGACAATGACTACGGACAAGATGAAATAGGTGACGCTGTTCCTGCCCTGCAGATAAATATCTCTTTCCATTTCACTTCCCAGCAGGAGTGCAGGTCTGTCAAAAATGTCTTCCAGCAGCGCATACCCGACGAGAGTTTTTTTGGAACGCGTGTTAATATAAATCCGGGCTTCACCAGTCAGATGTCTTTTCGCGTCAAGAAACCCATCAGGAATCTCATTACTCTCAAAAGGATGCACTGTCAGCGGTAAACGGGTTCTCTCAGCAAGGCGGTCCAGGACTGCTGAGTCCAGAAACCGTGCCATGATTAAAGTGCCCCTGGACGGACCCCTGTCCTCACTCGTCAATAGCGGATGTGCTGATATGATCATTGGACCTTCGGGCAGATAGAGGAGACCATCAAGAAACTCTTCCCGTTCATGCCGTAAAAGAACACTGTCCGACTTTATATGTGACAGGAAAGATTGAGGCACCGGCATCGCTGCTTCCTCCTGCAAGTCAAAGCCCTCTTTAAAGACAATTTGCCCATCGGTATTAACAAAAATAAGGAAGTTTATCTTTAAGACTGTGAACGACGTGTCTACCAGGTTTGTCTCCCTGTACTCTTTGTTTAAGTCATTGATATATTCATATGAATCATCCCATGAAGCCCAGTCAGCAGTAAAAGCACTTAATGCCTCAATATTGTCATGTAATGCGTTCCGGACCCTTTTAATATTGTCCATGGCCATCTGTTTCTCAAGCTCGATGAAACTGCCCAGCATTATATTCTGGGCAATAAAGTAAAGGATAATCGTCAGGATGAGGAAGGTCAGGGACACAATCAGAACTGTTTTTTTCCAGATACTCATAAGGTTGTGCAGTCTTTATATAAATTCATGAAATAAACATACTATTCAGGTGGGATTTTGAATTCCGTCACTATTAATATTATCATATTTCGCATAAATATTAACAAATATACTATAAGTAACAATTGCATACGCATAATCCGTTATGGTTAATTGTGATATCATAAAGTGAACAGTGTAACATGCTGTTTACTTTTCTCTCTTGGTTTCTAGAGTTCAATGAAAACAGTCACAAAGATTATTAACAAGGGGATTCTCCCTATTGCCTCCTTTGTTACAATTCAAAACCCATGAATTTTTCATTTGATATTTTCAAAGATATTCCTTTCACAGGCCACATGTATTTCTTCTACGGTCTTGCATTCTTTTTTCTCGGCATTTCAGTTTTCTTTACTCAAAAAAGGTCAAGAGAATTAATCATTACCAGCAGCTTCTGGCTTCTGGCAGCCTTCGGGATTACTCATGGAATCTATGCATGGCTCGAACTTTTCCTGCTCCTGCAGGAGCCGCATATAACGCAGAGCGAGTTTTATTTATTTCAAGGGCTTACAGTTCTCATTCTCATTACTTCATTCCTGCTGTTAAGTCAGTTTGGTCTTGTTCTCATATTTTATTCGATTAAGAACAGGCGAAGAAAGCTTATACCGGCAGCAGTCTTTGTACTTCTTTTTTCTTTCTGGGCCTTGTCTCTCTCGAGTCAGCTTGCTTTCACCGATCATGATTTCCTCACTATTGCATACCGCTCCACAAGACACACTTTTGGCCTTTTCGGATCGCTGCTGACTGCCTATGGTCTGTGGTTATATTCACATAATATAAAAAGCGTAAGCAGACCTGTTACAAAACATTTCCTTTATACCGGTATCGTTTTCGTGTTCTACGGAATTGCTGCCGGGATTGTTCCTTCTCACTCACTCCTTCCCTTTGTTCATATCCCGATAGAGGTTGTCCGTGCCCTGTGCATTGTCCTGATAACGTACTTTATTTTGAATGCAGTGAACTTATTCGAAATGGAAACAAAAAGGAACCTGGAAAAACAGGTACTACGTTTTGAGCAGTCTGAGAAACTGATCTCCATAGGGCGCCTTGCTGCTGGCATCGCACATGAAATTAATAATCCTCTCGCAAACGCGTCATTAAATGTGGAGATACTCAGAAACAGACTAAAAAATATAAACAACCCGGAAATCCTGACACGACTCGATAACATGGAAAAACACATCGGCAAGGCATCCACGATTGCAAAAGAACTCCTGCAGTTTTCCCGTGATGCAGAATCTTACATGGTCCCCGTCGATATAAACAGTATCATCAATAGTTCGCTCACACTCATGGAACATAAATTAAAGGGCATGCGCGTCCGCACGAATCTCGCTGATGCACCGAACATGACGGGAGACCCCATTAAACTGGAGCAGGTCATGATGAATATTCTCGATAATGCCCAGCATGCCATGAACGATGGTGATGAAATCAGGATAGAAAGTTCCTTCCATGATGGTTCGATCGAAATAACTGTTACGGACTCAGGAACAGGAATATCGGGGAATGACCTTCCAAACGTCTTTGATCCATTCTTCACGACAAAGGACATCGGGGTGGGGACAGGACTCGGATTGTCCATTTGTTACGGAATTATTGATCAGCATAAGGGCGAAATCAATATTGAAAGCAAGGAAGGTCAAGGGACAACCGTTACCTTAACACTTCCTGCGGGCCGTCCGCATAAGTCATAGTAAACTGCCGTTCCAGGGGCTGCATGCACGTATCATTAGGCAGGTATGAGGCTTTTTCCTCAACATCCATTGTGACATAGTATCCATAACCGCGCCATTTTGACACGGTTGTCCCTGTGAATACATTTAATTTTTATCATATCAGATTAAATTTATATCACTATAAATTTTTTAAAATTCCTATTATTTTCATATATTTTAAGCACTTACAATCGAGACACTCCTGTCCATTTGCTAGAGCCACCTGCATAATTACTTGACGACCCCCTTGATTTTAATTGTTTTTTTTACAATGTACACAATATCTCTGAAAAATGCAAATTACTTCTGGCAGTCTTTTTGCAATTATGTAATGAGTTTATTCGTGGAGCAGTGAATTCAATGAAAGAAAATAACGTATTTCCAGGCAGCACCGATCCCTCCTCTCCTGGCACTACAGGTACGACAAAAATCCTGATCGTTGATGATGATGATGAATTAAGGTCAAATCTCTCTGTAGCGCTGGAAGATATTGGATATGACACAGATACAGCTCACTCAGGGGCAGACGCCCTCACAAAGGTTGAAGCAGATGACTTTGATGTTGTGCTCCTTGACCTGATGATGCCTGAGATGAGCGGGATGGAAGCACTCGGGGAATTGAGGAAAATTACACCCAGGACAAAAATAATAATGCTAACGGCCTTTGCAAGTGTTGACACTGCAGTAGAAGCAATGAAAAAAGGTGCCAGCGAGTACATTGCAAAGCCATTCAGTATTCAGAACCTGAACATCACGTTAAAGAAGACCCTCGAAGAGGCACGGTTCAGTATGGATGTCAAGCAACTGGGGCTCGACGACACTCTTGGTTCTTTATCAAATTATATCAGACGGGATATCCTCAAACTGCTCGATCTTTTCAAGGGAATGCGGCTCATGGAACTGACAAGGGCCCTTGAAATTGAAGACCACACCAAGGTGGTGTTCCATCTGAAAATATTGAAGGAATCGAAAATAATCACTCGGGAAGACAGGACATACGTTCTTACAAAAGAGGGCGGAGAAGTGCTCAGTGCCCTCCGCCTCCTCGAAAATCACCTGACACAATAATATCACCCCGCATACTGTCTGAACCTGATCATTATTCCGGCGTCATGCTGTTAATCAAAAAAAGTAATGAGTATATTTCAGGTGTTGTGAAGTGATATTCACAGATGGATGTTTTTTGTGAATATCATTTCAATTGAATTCAAATACAAATAATCCTATGATAAAACGTTGACAACTCTATCAGCACGCAACTTTTCTATTACACTTAAGAAACATATGTTGTATTAACAGAAGTGTCAGTACATCGACACGATCGAAAACCATAACGGGCACTATGAGAAAAATCCTGATAGTTGATGACGATGATGAATTAAGATCGAATCTCTCTGTCGTTCTGGGCGAGATTGGATATGATACAGAGACTGCTCCATCGGGCTCAGAAGCCGTTGCAAAGGCTGTCTCGAACAATTTTGATATTGCCCTCCTTGACCTGATGATGCCTGAAACAAGCGGGATGGACGTACTTGCGGAATTGAGGAAGATTACTCCCAGGACACGGGTGATCGTTATTACCGCCTTTGCCAGCACTGATACTGCTGTGGAAGCGATGAAAAAAGGTGCCAGCGATTACATTGCCAAACCATTCACTGTTGAGAACCTGGATATCACCATCAAGAAAACCCTTGAAGAAGCACGGTTCACTCAGGGGGTGAAACAGCTGGGCCTTGACGATACATTCGGCGCGTTATCGAATAGCATCAGGCGGGAGATCATGAAAATGCTCGACCTTCATAAAGGAATGCGGCTTGTGGAACTAAGAAAAGCCCTTGAAATAGAGGACCACACCAAGGTCCTGTTCCATCTGAAGATATTAAGAGAAGCGGGATTAGTCAGCCAGGAAAATAAGACCTACGTCCTTACAAAGGAAGGCAAAGAAATACTCCACGCTGTCCGCCTTCTGGAAAATCAGTTTTCGCAATAGTCCTTGCCAAAATTCCCCTTAATCAGTTTAACGACGCTGCTCGCACAGCACAGCGAGTTATGCATGTGAATCATTATTCACAAAGTATGCATGCCCGTGAACAACATTTCTATTGAACAGGAATACATATCATCCTACAATATTATGAGGGACACAACATTCGGATCTCTCTGAACAAAGGCATATATCACAGGGGTCAGAAAGGCGACAATTTCATCGCACAATAAAGCACGATGTCCCACGAGAACACTCGAAATTTAATTAAAAATAAAATATATTTCTCAATAAAGACATATAATCACGGTTAGCTCAATATTATTTTTATCTCTCCGGGAAATGAGAAATTGATGATATGGCCCATTTTAATTCGTGAAGAGATAGATCAAGCTTTCAATCTTTATATATGCGATTCAATTCAGATTTATCAGGGTATCGGAATCAACGCCATAATTATAAATAAAAATTAATAGGGGGTATGAAAATGCGTAAGAAACAATTATTGATTGCACTTATTGCTCTGATTTTTATACTGTCAGCACAGGCATATTCACAGGACTGGCCGCATAACGAATCGAATGGAGTAGGATGTGATTCCTGCCATTTCATTTACGGGACGGAGCCGGCGCTGTTGCCGCCCTGGACGGCCCACGAACCGCAGGACATTGATGACACACAGTTTAATACTCTCTGCTGGAGCTGTCACAATGATATCGATGCCCCCTATGTCAACACCCACTCAAGTCTCCAGATTGACAACAGTTACGGTGACTGGTCTATCGAGTGCCGTGTCTGCCATAACCAGCACGGTCATGAACAGATCAGGACCTATGGAAGTGCGAGTTATGTGTATGAAGGAACCTCAACAGATGTTACACCGACAACCATAACCCAGACAGGAGCAGGATGGACAGCGGACCAGTGGAAAGGGCTGCTTGTATTTCCCAATGTACTGGAGCTGGGTAATAATTATAAAACCCTGAGCAATACGTCTGATACTCTTACGGTGCAGGGCCCGATCAACACGGGTGCAGTATCAGCAGGGAATACGTTCGTCATAGTCTACAGCAAACTTATCCCCGCCAGTGTAGCAACACCGAACAGCGGGGACAAGATAGTGCGGTTTTTTGACTATGCCGGACCAAACTCTTTTGCCGACGGCGACACGATCTATGATGGAATCTGCGAGGTCTGCCATACAATGACCACCCATCACAGGAATGACGGTACGGGGCCTGAGCAGTCACACAATGACGGAATGGACTGCATCGGCTGCCATGCCCATATGGATGGATTTGCCCCATCGGGGGGAGTTCCTGCAGCACCACACAACACCCCTGAATTCATCGCCAATTGCGATTACTGTCATGTGACTGCAACCGACTTTTCATCACCAATCCCGGATAGTAAATGTGAACAGTGCCATACAGAGACAGGAGCACTGAAGGCGAGTTTCCCGTCCGCACCGGATGTGTTAACACACCAGGGAACAAACTGTGTGGGATGCCATGAGCCCATGTTCGGGACCGTGAACCAGAAGCTGGTGAGGTCAAACCTGACGGCAGTGGGCGGAGGAGCAAATGCAGTATTTCCTCCCTACATAACGGGCTCACCGGGATACAACGGAGTGTGTGAGACCTGTCACACCATGACCAATCACCACAGAAATGACGGTTCAGGACCTTTCCAGGACCACAACAATGATTCGACCTGTACAGTCTGTCATCCCCATGCCAATGCATTTTTACCGGACGTGGTACCGCCACCTACGCCACATGATGTGTTTGACTGCGAAGTGTGCCACGTAACGCCGGATACCTATGTTCCAAACGCAGCCATCCCGACCAGTGCGTGCCTCGGTTGCCATGATGGTAGTCAGGCTACACAGGTAGCATCGCACTTTGACGGGCAGACCTGCGTGGAATGTCATAACCCGATGAGCGTTCAGACGAACTTCAGAGGGAACACGAACCGTGCATTTATCAGGAGCATGGTACGCGGAACGAATATAGCCTTTGAGGCAAAGACGGGGCCCTACAGCTTTGCAAATGATGCAAACATACCTACTGACATGAACACAGAAAACTACATCTGTAACACCTGTCATACCGCAACAAACCATCATCAGGCAGACGGAGAAGCACCGGGCGGACAGAGCCATTTTGACGGTCAGGACTGTACGGCATGTCATACCCATCCGGGGGCATTCAGGGACCAGTTTAATATCCCGGTACCGCCTCCCCATGATGGATTTGACTGCACTGTATGTCATGTATCGGATGATACCTATGTACCGAATGCGGCCATCCCGAACAGTGCCTGTCTGAGATGTCATGACGGCAGTCAGGCAATACCGGTGGTATCTCATTTTGATTTAATGCTCTGTGTAGAGTGTCACAACCCGATGAGCGTGCAGACGAACTTCAGGGGTAACACGAACCGTGCATTTATCAGGAGCATGGTGCGCGGAACAAACATTGCCTTTGAGGCTCAGACCGGGCCCTACAGTTTTGCTGACGACAGCGGTATGCCGGCTGACATGGATACGGAAAACTACATCTGTAACACCTGTCACACATCAACAAACCACCATCAAGCAGACGGCAACGCACCGGGTGGACAGAGCCACTTCGATGGTCAGGACTGTACTGCATGTCATCCCCATGGTGATGCATTCATGCCGACAGGAGGAGATTGTCTGGCCTGTCATAACCAGACGCAGCCGTCGGGAGGAGACTACCGGCGCCAGGTTGCTGGTTCAGGAGGTGACTTTGAAAGATTCAGTCACCATGTAAGTGACGGCTCAGCAAATGAAATAATCACTGCAGAGGACTGCGAAGTCTGCCACGATCAGGCAAACCACATGAACAACCAGGACCCGCAGGTCTTCCTGAAAGATTTTGATGGTGGATCATCCACTGCGTATAACGGAACAGGCGCCAGTGTGGAAGGCTTCTGCCTGAGCTGTCATGACGCTGACAGTGATCAGCCTTTCAGTGATGGAATGACTGCACCGGACATTGAGACAGCATGGACAAACTCATCACACGGCAATGCAGGAGTGTCAGAACTGTCAGACGATAAATGCCTGGCCTGCCACGGCGGCACTGACAGCACGCAGAGTGAGACCGTCACCTCAAGGAACGCCCACGGGTCACACACAGACAGCCTGCTGTCGCTGAGAGTTGCCGGGAAGAATGTTGCCAATGCAGAAGAAGAGCTCTGCTTCGCCTGCCATGACGGCTCGGTTGCATCAACTGACATCGCAGCAACCTTTGCCGGAACGGAAAGGGCCGTATCACGATCTGATGCTCTTTTGAACACTCATCACGACGTAACTGATTCTGATCAGTCCTACAGCGGGGCAAAGATCGAGTGTACGGACTGCCATGATCCCCATGCAGCAAGCCACAGTGCGCAAGTGACATCCGATCCTGATCCCGGAGACGGTAGATCACCGTCCGCAGGAAATACCTGGTCGGGATCGACCTTTATCAGCGAGTTCTGTCTCGACTGTCATGACAACTCATTTCCGGATAGTGTAACACCGCCGACAAATACGTTGACGAATATCTATACTGCGTGGGACCCGGCAAACGGCTCAGCGGCTGACCAGCACGGATCAAGGGACGCCAGCAACAACGTAAGTCTCCGTGAAGGAAGCGGATACAGGCAGGGAGATGTTCTTCAGTGTACTGACTGTCATAATCAGGGACATGGAGACGAGGTGAACGGGACTGTTTATAACAACCTCTTTAACCTGAAGGCCATTATCTACTCGAAAGACGGGAGGACGCCGCTGATACCTGACTGGTCAATCCCGGGTGAAAATTCTCATCTGGTAAGAGTGCTTGACATTGACCGGAGAAATGCTGATGCGTTAAGCAATGGTCGCGCATTCTGTTCGACCTGTCATCCCGATCCCATGGGAGGGAACAAGGAATCAGGCTGCATGGCCGGAAACTGCCATGGACACGGTTCAAGTTCCTTCTAGGAAAAGACATAATTTGTAGGGGCAATTCATGAATTGCCCCTACTCTTTCATGAGGAACAATTATCTTGTACAATGAAACAGGATAGAAACCCGGTCATCGTCATCGCTGAAAAGTGTGATCATGATTTGTATCATTGTCTTCAACTCACAGTAGACAGCATCCAAATAATACATCCTGAAGATTCTCGTGATTTTATAAAAAACAACGGTGCTGACGTTGTGCTCATGGACTGCGGATACAATGTATATGAGGGACTCGCTTTACTGAAAGAAATTAAGATGTCTTCTCAGGAAATACCTGTCATTTTCCTTACAGATGTCAGTTCAGAAAACATATGCATCAAGGCATTCAGAACAGGTGTGCGGGATTATTTCAGGAAGCCATTTAATCTGAGTGTTCTCAGGTGCACGATTGAGAATCTCCTGAAGGTCAAGAGGACATCAAAAGAGAAGAGAGCAGCCTACTCTGTTTTTACCGAAGATATGTCTCCGGGTATAAACAATTCCATCACTTCTGATATACCCCCGAATATTCTGCGCGCCGTTCGCTATATTGAGCGGAATCTTTCGGATAAATTCAGTCTTGATGACCTTTCCAGAGAAGCCCGTATCAGCAAATTCCATTTCTGTAAAGTGTTCAAACAACATATGGGTATGCCCGCAAAGGAGTTTATTAAATTGCTGAGGATACATAGGGCCAAAGCACTCCTTATAAGAAAGGATCTCACCATCACCTGTGTAGCTATGGAAGTGGGAATCCTTGATTTAAGCAATTTCATACGTCAGTTCAAAGAAGTCACAGGAATTACTCCGTCGGATTACAGGGCGTCCGTTCAAAAGAAAGTACTATTCGATTCTAAAAATGGGCAGAACAGTACCGGCTCCATGACTGTTAACTGCAACATATACTGACAATACTCAATATGAAGAACTCGATATGCCGAATTACCAAGAACTGAAACGCTAATGCAAAAGAGGAAACCATGTCAACTGATAATCATACAGCAGCAAACGAAAGAATACGCTCAGTGTTCATTGTCGATGACCATCCCATACTTTGCAAGGGTCTGACTGATTTGATCAATCAGGAACCTGACCTGAAAGTGTGCGGTACCGCCGGAGAAATCTCCGCAGCCCTTGACGCAATTGAGGATTGCAATCCTGACATCGTGACCGTAGACATCACCCTTGGCAACATAAGCGGCATACGTCTCGTTGAAGAACTCGCTGCCCGCCAATCCAATATTCCAACGCTGGTCCTTTCGGTGTATGATGAATCTCTCTATGCCGAGCGCTGCTTAAGGGCAGGAGCTAAGGGATACGTCATGAAATCAGAGCCATCGGAAAAGGTAATCGGTGCTGTTAAAAAAGTCCTCGACGGTGAGATAAGTGTCAGTGAAACCCTAGGCACAGAGTTAATAAACAAACTAATGTCAAAGCAGTCCGTATCCTTAGCCTCCCCCATAGACCAGTTAAGCACTCGGGAACTGGAGGTATTCGATCTTTTGGGACGGGGGCTGAGAACGAGAGAAATTGCGGAGAAGTTGAGCCTGAGCATCAAGACAATAGAGACATATATAGATCATATTAAAAAGAAAATGAATTTCCGGGATTCACGCCACCTTTTTATGCATGCCGTTCAGTGGTTCTTGAGTAATGAGTCAGAGTAGTGTTTCCCTGTTCAGTTTTCACAAGTACCTGTCCTCAAACGCATGATTAACCATCCAGCATCTCTCTCATCTTCCTTAACAATTCGTCGGGCAGAAGAGGCTTTGTTAAAATGCAGATTTCTTCTTCCGTTTTTCCTTGCATGTTTTCAACATCCGCAGTACACCGGCTCATAAAATATCTTTATCTTTGAAAGATATATTATTCATTGACGTCAGGAAGCGCAATACTTTACCTGAAGTTCAATGCCACCCTGTCAGATTCCGCAATGATTGATTAAACCAACAGGCCGAGAAGTATTCTTCACAAAACAGATACAACAGTGAATTCAATTTCTAGTTAACCTTCTGTATTTATTGATTTTTTGCCATTACGACAATAAATAAGACAAGGTGACATGATTTATAATTTTCCGTTCATCCCGAGGTTACCGTTTTATTGAAGTTTTTTGAAAGGCACATTATTTGCGATAAATAGAAGTGACTTCTACAACTCATCGTTGTTGAGCTTTCATAATTGACTAGAACCTATCTCAATATTGAACTGAGATTATGTGTCATGCCCGCAGGTCGTAAGCGGGCAGCCAGAACGTTTAGAAAATACTGGATTCCCCGATCAAGTCGTGGAATGACAAGAGATGCTTTTTTCATATTTATGTATTTTGAGATCGTTTCTAATAATTTAAAGTTTCGTTCATGCTTACTGAAAGGGGGTAAGGCTGGTTTAACAAAAAAGGTTTTCTTAGTGTAGTTTCACGCAAATTCAGAAAGAAAAAGGAGAGGAAAAGGATGAAAAAAATTTCAATTATTTCATTATGTATTATGGCCCTTGTGGCATTTGCCATGTGGGCGCCCAGTGCTGATGCGTTCATGTTCTACTCAGACAATAGTGGTGCAGTTGGCAGTGCAAACTGTTCCGCCTGTCACACTGGCTTCCGGTCAAACAACAACTATGTTTCACAGGCCGAGGGCGTTGCCTGGGGATCCAGTCTCCACGATGCCCACCTGAGTGGGACGACGATCGGCTCTAGTTGCAATAACTGCCACGGTGGCACAGGCTCGGTCCAGCGAGGGGTCAACCTCTCCAGTTCCGGAAACGCAGCAGATGGTGTAAACGCCCTTGCCTGTTCCGGCTGTCATCAGGGGCCTGGATTAAGGGAGCACCATAGAAGTGCCGGTGCCCATAGCTGCAGTGGCTGTCACCCTGCTTCTGAGGATGGGGGCACTGAAGATACAATGCCACCCTGGTACGGAAGCGTAACAAATAATATCACCGGGACCAATCTGGATCCCTGCAACGCGAACGGCGAGGAGGACTTCGCCGGAGATACGATCGGCCTCGACAACGACGGTGACAACGCGTACGATACGGCTGATAATGACTGCGGAGTTGTCTGCACACCGACAGGCGTGCCAGAGACAGAATGTAATGGCATCGACGACGACTGCGATGGTCAGGTCGATGAAGACTATCAGGTAACTCAGACATTCTGCGGTGTAGGTGTATGTGCGAATACCGGCCTCTTAGAGTGTCAGGATGGAGGAGTATTAGTCGATAACTGTACGGAACTGCCCCAGGATGAAGCGAGCGATGTGACCTGTGACGGCCGTGACGGAGACTGTGACGGCGCAATCGACGAAGATTTTGCAGCGCAGGCAACCACCTGTGGAGTAGGCGAATGCGCTGCTGCAGGGCAGACAACATGCGATAATGGTACAGAGGGTGATACCTGCGCACCGGGAACACCGTCAGCAGAGATATGCGACGAGCTTGACAATGACTGTGACGGATCAGTAGACGAAGGTGATGTATGTGTTGTCTGCACGCCGACCGGCACACCGGAGAACATCTGCAATGGTGTGGACGATGACTGTGACGGTGCAATCGACGAAGATTTTGCACCGCAGGCAACCACCTGTGGAGTAGGCGAATGCGCTGCTTCAGGTGAGACAACATGCGTGAATGGTTCAGAGGGTGATACCTGCACACCGGGAACACCGTCAGCAGAGATATGCGACGAACTTGACAATGACTGTGACGGATCTGTAGACGAAGGAGATGTATGTAATACCTGCACACCGACGGGCACTCCGGAGACAGAATGTAATGGTATAGACGATGACTGTGACAGCTTGATCGATGAAGACTATAGGTCGATGCCGACGAGCTGCGGTGAAGGCGAATGCGCTTCTACAGGGCGGACAACATGCGAGAATGGTTCAGAGGGCGATACCTGTACACCGGGAACACCGTCAGCAGAGATATGCGACGAACTTGACAATGACTGTGATGGATCTGTAGACGAAGGCGGTGTCTGTGAACCGGGTGTCGTTGACCTCGACATCAACAGATTCCGCGTTTCCAAGAGTGTCAAGTTAGGGAATGCGATCAAAAGGATCCAGTTGACTGTAGAAAACACGAATGGTGGAGGCCAGGCAATGAGCCAGGCAATCCTCATTGGTATACAGAATGGTGTGGAAGTTTACAACCGTACCAAGATGGTCTTTGACATGTCCGGCAACGGGAGGAGCAGATTTGCATTCCCGCCGTTCACACCGGAAGAGAAAGGAACCATCAACTGGACCGTAGAGATCCTTGACGACGATCCCGATGATGACATTGCGACGGCTACGACTAACGTCAAGTAGTATTTCTTTTATAAGAGGGAGGGGCGCTGCCCCTCCCTCTTTATTATTTATTATTGTCTTGTCCGGTCTATCCCGGGAATTTGCACAAGCAGGGCACATGTAAAGAAAGAAGCAGATATGGAGTGATCATGAAAAAATCTTCGGTCCTTCCGGTTATCCTCATTGCCCTTGGCATCTTGCTGTTCGGGGCCCCCAATAGTATTGCCTATCTGGAATATGCGGACGCGGGATTTGGCGGCTGCGATAACTGTCACGGAGCATTTCAGGATAACAGGTCCTACATCTCGCTCTCTGACGCGGCAGACTGGGGTGCTGATCTCATGGATGTTCACAACATCATGGTGAACAGCGATTGTGATACCTGTCATGAAGGGACTACAAATTTTCCTGTTTTCATGAATCACTCGAACGGCGGCGTAGGATTCGATCCCATAAGCTGCATCGGCTGTCATGGCCGGGCCGAAGACCGCGGCACCGCTCAGGATTGTGTAGACCCGGGCAGCCCGAATGCACCCTGCAGGGATGGCGCCGGTCTGCGTCAGCACCATTACAATTCCAGCCCCGATTTTGCCGGTGCGATCTGTTTAAGCTGTCACGATGATACTGACCCGGCGAACTTCACCCCCGTCAGTGAGGACGTGAAGCCGCCCTACTATACACCCGATCCCGACCCGAACCATCCCGATAAGCCTGTGGACCCCTGCAATCCTAATGGGAAAGAAGATTTTGCGGGCACTGCAAGAGGACTTGACAATGACGGCGATCTTGTCTACGACAGCGCGGATTGCAATATCAGCACTACCAGCCCGGGTGACTGTAACAGCGATGGGACAGTAGATGCAGGAGATATCTCTGCATTGGTACTGGAGATCTTCGACGGCGACGGGAATCTCCCCGCAGATGCGCCGGGCGGTACTTTCCCCGGCGATCCCCTGGGTTCAGATGCCAATGAAGACGGGGTCGTTGACGCAGGGGACATTTCCTGTACTGTACTGCTTATATTTAATGGTCCGGGAGCTTGTGAATGAAAATTATTCCCCTGTCAAACAAGCAAAACATGAAAGGAAAAACAGGGAAAATTGTGGCCTCACGCTTTGTGAAACACACTTCACAAGGCACATATATAGGTGAACAACATTACTCGGAATGTATTCTCTAGTTTTTGTTTAATTCAGTCTCTTTTCTGATGATGCGTTCATAATGATTTTTCTGCCAGATAGGCCTGCCAAGGGTGTTGCAGATCTGATTAATTTGTTTTGTAACAAACAATTTAAATTATCCAACAATAGCCCTTGAAGCACCTGATATTTAGCACGCAGGGGCAGAGCTACCCTCAGCAGAGACCGTTACCCTACAGGTGTGTCATGTCAAATGGGTCAATTTCAGCAGCACTGAGAATTATAACGTAATGCCTGTGAACACAACAGTTCGTAATCTACTGAAATACTTGCAGTTTTTGAATTGATTGATCATCACTTGAACAGGGTCAGACGCAAAAAACGGGAGCTCTTTATGCTCTATGCAGATATGGATAATCTAAAAATTATTAATGACACCTATGGTCACAAGGAAGGCGACAGGGTCATCGTAGAGGCCGCGCATATCCTGAAAACAACTTATCGTGAATCGGACATAATCGCGCGTATTGGGGGGGATGAATTTGTTGTTTTCCCGATAAGAATTGACGGTGATGAGATTGAAACGATCATTTCGCGATTAAGTGACAGCATAGAAGAGCATAATGGCATAGCGCAGCGCGAGTACAAGCTATCAATGAGTGTCGGCATCTCGCCCTATGATCCCGAGTCAACACAATCCGTCGATGACCTGCTTGCCCAGGCTGATATGCTGATGTATGAGCATAAAAAAGCCAAGAAAGAGGCCTTGAAATAAATGAGAGAGAACAGGGGATACAAAAGAGCAGATGTTGAAATCAATGCGAGAATTGTAATCAACGGAGAAGTGTATGCCGGGTCCATCAAGAACGTCTCAGAAAGCGGACTCGGCTATCTTATTACATCATCACTCCCCAATCCGGACATGCTTACTCCGTTGATAACTGCCGGGATAAGTTTTCAGGTTCCGTTAGGCCAGGTCTATACATTAAGCTGCAGGACAGTATGGTTTTCAAAAACACTGCCCCATGGAAAAACGTTCATTCTGGGAATGAAGATCATGGACCCACCTCATGCTTACAAGGAGTGGATAAAAGGATTGATTTAAATTTCATTATTGGAAATTCATTCCAATATTTGCCTGCAATAACCATTCTGCAAGACCTATAAGTGAAAATTTATAAATTCATAATTCGATGAGATATTGGAACAGCAATTTTGTCTGTTCGAAAATTTCTGCATTGATGAGTATTATTTTGCACGATCAAGCCTGCACTCATGGTATCGAGATGATTTTACA
>CALZGI010000303.1 GCA_945786855.1 Thermodesulfovibrionia bacterium
TTATTGTGTCGTTAAAGATAAAATTCCTTTTTTGCCTTATCCAGTTTGTCCTGTAACCTCATAGATATCCTCCCTTATTTCTTGTATCAAAGTTCAACTTCGACTTGAATATGGCTCATAATCTGTATAGCCTTCAGAGCCCGGACTATACCAGAGCGACATGTCTTCAGAAGGATTTAATGGCCAGTTGTTTCTGAATCGTTCTGGCAGGTCAGGATTTGTTATAAATGGCCGGCCAAAGGCTATCAAATCAGCATTGCCTTCTGCGATCCGCTCCTCTGCTGCTTCTTTGGTATAACCACAGTTTCCGATAATTGTTCCATTATAAATCGGCCTGAATTCCGCCAGCGTCATGGGATCGCCCTGTTCGTGAAAGCCAAAAGCCAGCCCATCCATGATGTGCAGATATCCCAGTTTTAACCTGTTTAATTCTTCCGCAGTGTAGAGAAAGGTTTCCCTGAAGTCTTTACTGCCCATGTCGTTGAATATCCCGTTTGGTGAAATGCGGGCGCCTACCCGCTCAGGAGGCCAAATCTCCAGCACAGCCTCTACAACCTCTTTAAAAAAGCGGAATCGATTTTCAATGCTTCCCCCGTAGCGATCAGTGCGCAGGTTTGTTTTCGAGTCAAGGAATTGATTAATCAAATACCCGTTGGCTCCATGTACTTCCACCCCGGAGAAACCAGCTGCCCTGGCATTCTCTGCTGCCCTTCGGTAATCATTCACGGTTGCCTTGATTTCATCCACTGATAGCGGCCGCGGGGTTTCGTAGGGCTTTTTGCCGAGCGGCGTGTGTAGAGGATCGCCGTTGAGCATAACCGCTGAGGCAGAGACTGGAAGTTCGCCATTGTGAAAATCACTGTGAGAAGCCCTCCCGCAATGCCAGAGCTGAAGGAAAAAAGGAGTGCCAGTTGGTTTGACTCTTTCTGTAACTGTCCTCCACCCCTCGACCATCTCTTCGCTGAAGATTCCGGGAGAATCTATCCAGCCGATGCCCTGCTTTGAAATAACCGTTGCCTCGGTAATCAGAAGCCCTGCGTTCGATCTCTGAAAGTAATACTCCGCCATCAACTCATTCGGTATGCGCTCCCTGCCGGCACGCCCCCTCGTCATTGGCGCCAGGGCGATTCTGTTTTTCGTGGTGAGGGTCCCCTTTGAAAAAGGCTCAAATAATCTGCTCATTTTCCTTGACTCCTTTTTATCGTGTTATCATTCGTTTCATATAATAATACTACACCAATATTTTCATAAATCACATAGTTCATCACAGGTATTGATCAAGTCTTTAAAAGGTCGGTCCAGGAGGAGTCGAACCCCCAACCTCCTGATCCGTAGACAATTCGCCTTCTTCCAACTTTCAATAACTTAGCTTAAAATCACATTATTTTAATTGTATTAATTGTACCCAGTGAATAGAAACGCATGAATTGTACCTGGTTCACGCACTTTGTCCACGCACAAGGAGAGAGAAGCATATCCTGTTCTTGAAGATTTTCAATAACTACATCAGCTGTATCAAGCCAACTCAAAAAGCCCTCTGATCTGAGGGCTTTTTTTAATGGAGCAGAAACGATCTCTATGAGTCCTAAATAACTATTGAGTTTGAATAACCATATGAGATTTTTTGACTAAAAGGGTAGTCATCTATTTTTCTCAGGAGGAGGATTTTCAATGGTTCGCAATAACACTGAAGTTTCTGCTCTTTCTTTAATCTGGCTTTAATTTTTCTCTGTTAAGATGAGGTCAAGGAATCAGTTTGGACTCATTAAAATTAAAGAACTCATCAAACGAGGAGGAAACAATGAAACAAATAATATCAACTATAACAGTACTCATGTTTGTCCTGGGTTTTTCCGCTTTGTCACATGCAAGCGAAAATGAATATGGGGAAAGGCATGAATACGAAGGATCAGAGCACCAGGACAATTATCCCGGGAAGTTCTACGGCACAGTTGAACGGATACCAGAAACCGGCTGGAAAGGAATCTGGATTATAAACGGAAGGGACGTTCTCGTAACAAACTCAACAAAGATAGAAGAGGAATACGGGAAAGCTGCAGTAGGGTCATATGTTGAAGTAGAAGGAAGCTATTCAGGGAAGACATTTACTGCCTATGAGATCGAGGTAAAGGGTGAGCGCAGATATCGTGAGTATTTTCCATCGGGGAAAAAGACGGATAAGATCAAATCCCGCGACTATTCTCCTCATCGTGAGAAGATTTATAACAGCAGGTTCGCCGGAACCATAGACAGCATGCCGGAAGCTGGGTACGAAGGACTGTGGATCATTGACGGCAGAAAAGTCGAGGTGACCAGCAAAACTCTCATAGATGAAACAGTCGGGAGGTCGGCTGTCGGGGCCTATACAAACGTAAAAGGAATCCGAACTGGAGATACTATTACTGCATACGAAATAGAAATAAAAGGGAAGAAGTAAGTGTGTAGAGAAAATGTATTTACTAGATAATTCATTAAATACAATGACTAAAAGCAGGGGTAAGCATGTGAATCATTCGGTATTTCGCAATGATATCAGGCCCTTTGTCCTCTGGTTTGTGTGGCTGATAGCACTCACGCTGACAATAGATTATTTACTGCATTCTACACAGGGATTATGGATTGAGCGGTATCTGGGAATTGTTGGGACACTTCTGATAGTTCTTTCATTTGCCTATTCTCTCAGAAAAAAGAAGATCATTACATTCGGAAAGCTGAAGACCTTTCTGAGGATGCATGAATACCTGGCATGGACCGGGTCACTCATGGTCCTCGTTCATGGGGGGATTCATTTCAATGCCATTCTTGCCTGGCTCGCTGCTGCGGCTATGCTTGTAGCTGTAATCAGCGGGCTGGTCGGGAAATACGTGCTGAAAAAATCAATGAATACGTTAAGCTCAAAAAAAGACGGGTTTGCCGGGGCCGGATTAACGGATGAAGAAATTGAAAAGAAAATATTCTGGGACTCTCTGGCTGTCAATGCCATGAAGAAATGGAAGACCGCGCACAGACCCATCACGATCGTGTTCGGAATTACAGCCGTCCTGCATATTATCACGATTTTTTTATTCTGGAGATGGAACTGATGATAAAAACAACGAGCATAGCGATAACCACCATTCTTGCTGTCCTGGTGATATACCTGTTTCCGAAGCAGACGATCAGTCCCGGGGACCTTTCCCGGGGACATCAAACCCTGGAAGGTGACTGTATGAAGTGCCACACCATGTTTTTCGGCACCCCCGGAGAGAAGTGTGTTGTCTGCCACAGGCCCGCGGAGATTGGCATTTTAACGACAGCAGGGCTTAAGATTGATAAAAATCCCGGGCAGGCAAAGGCTGCCTTTCATCCCCTCCTCTCAAAGGACTCATGCCTGTCCTGTCACCCGGACCATAAAGGGATGGATATTGGCAAAGTAGAACGTCAGTTTTCTCATGATCTGCTTCAGGGGGTAAATATGAAACAGTGCACGGCATGCCATAAAGGGCCTGTTGATAATCTGCATATAAAGAACAGGCAGGAATGCAGCCAATGCCATACCCCTGTGCGGTGGCGTCCGGCGACCTTCGATCATGCGCAATACTTCCCTTTTGACAAAGACCACTTAGCTGACTGCGTATCATGTCATCAGAACAATAATTATAAGGCATACAACTGCTACGGATGCCACGATCATCAGCAGGCAAAGGTTGAGCAGGAACATGAAAAAGCGGGAATCTATAGTTATCAAAACTGTATCTTGTGCCATCCAAACGGGAACATTGAGGAAGCCAAAGGCATGTTGAAATCAATCCGGGATCAGCATGCTTTAATAAACCGTACGACTGAAAGAGGATTTAGTCAAACAGAGTGGAAGAGAAAACCCGCTCACAATCCGCTGAACAGCCGAAGCATAAATAACTGCATATCCTGTCATAGAAGTCCATTTGACAACATGCATCAGACCGGCAATCAGAACTGCAACCCATGTCATACGACGGACCGCTGGCGTCCGGCAACCCTCGATCATGCACAATACTTCCGCTTTGATAAGCATCACGGGCCTGACTGTGCAGCCTGTCATCAAAATAATAATTATAGAGAATACACCTGCTATCGCTGCCATGAGCACTCACCAGGCAATATAGAGGAAGAACATCGGGAAGAAGGCATCAGGAATTATCAGGATTGCTCGGCCTGTCATCCAAGCTCTGATGAAGATGAAGCCAAGCGTATCTTCAGGTCAGGGAGGCATCAGAACCGTTCATGGAACGGCGTTGACAGAGAAGTGTACTTTAGGAACAAAGGGAATAGGGAATCAGGATATAATGATTATGTAGATGATGACAGTGATGACGATAATGATCATGATCATGACAGGCATGATGAACATGATGACGACTGAATTAGAGAACAGGTTTTTGTAAGCCCTCTCAATTGCGGTCGTCAAGCCATGCATACAGGTATTGAAAGGATATGCAGTGAAGATACTTGTTATAGAAGATGAAAAAGATCTGGCCGAAATTATAAAAGAGGGACTTGAAAACCAGTCCTTTACCGTTGACCTGTGTTTTGATGGTGAAGATGGCTTATTTATGGCAGAAAACTATGCTTATGATGCCTTAATCCTGGATATTATGCTCCCCGTCATGGATGGGCTCACCCTTCTGGAGAAACTAAGAGTAAAGAAAGTCACGGTACCTGTCCTTATGCTCACGGCCAGAGGGACAATGACTGATAAGGTTAAAGGGCTCGATACGGGAGCAGACGACTACCTGGTGAAACCCTTCGAATTCCCGGAACTCATCTCAAGGCTGAAGGCAATCATACGAAGGAACAGGGGGGTATCCTCATCGGTTCTTTCAATAGATAATTTAATTATTGACATGAATTCAAGATCAGTGAAGAGAAATAATAATGAATTAAAGCTTTCATCAAAAGAATACAATATTCTTCTTCATCTTGCGCTAAACAGGGGCAGGGTCATCAGCCGCGCCAGCCTTGCCGAACACATCTACGATATAGATTTCGACCTTGACAGCAATATCATAGATGTATATATAAATTATCTAAGGAAGAAGATAGATAAGGGATTTAATAGAAAACTTATTCATACAGTTCGGGGTGAGGGCTATATTATGAAAGAGGACCAGTGAAATCAGGCATTCATTCATTAAAGGGCAGACTTTTTTTCTGGAGCCTGCTTGTATCGTTATCTTTATTGATCATTCTCGGATATATTCTGCATTTTGAAATAAAGAAAGCAATATTTCACTCAGTAGAGCATACGCTTCATTCAAAGGTCCAGATACTGAAAGGGCTCCTCCATGAGGAACATGGTGCCATTGAACTGGAACTGGCTGAAATTGTGTCAGGTGAATATTCCGTTCCCCGATCAGGGCATTACTATAAAGTACTTTTGGATAATGACGTTTTTGCTGCATCTCCATCGCTGGTAGATGAGAACTTTAATCTTGAGTTCGGTAAGTTGTACTCTACAAATGAACAGTTTAATGAGAAAGTATACTTGTCTACGGGTCCGGCCAATGAGCCCATCATGACTATTCGTCATGATTTTGTGATTTTTGATCTGCCTGCTTCAGCATACGCTGCACAAAGTCTTGAAGAAAGCATGGCATTAATCAGTACATTTAAGCATGTTTTATTGATCGCCATTCCTTCTACGATCGTTCTCCTTTCCCTTACAGGGTTGTGGATATCAAGGGAGTCCATGAAGCCCCTGGAGCGGTTTTCTTCCACTATTGAAAAAATAACTCACAAAACGATGAATGAGAGGATTTCTCCTGAATTACAGGTGTCTGAAGTGAAAAATATTGCGAATTCTTTCAACGCCATGCTGGACAGGCTTGAAGGAGCCTTTGAAACTGAAAAACAACTTGTTGCAGATGCTTCCCATGAATTGAAAACACCTTTGTCTGTCATTAATGCTCAATGTGATGTTCTCATCCAGGGGGATGGCATGGACAATAAATATGAGCAGGCGCTCAACAGGATCAAGGGTGCATCGAAAAGCATGAACAGATTAATCGGAGACATGCTTTCATTAACCCGGCTTGATTCAGGGCTCCTTTCAACTGCTGATTTCACTAGTGTCTCTTTATATGAGTGCATTGATAACGCACTGAAGTTTACGGAATTCCTGGCCAAAGAAAGAGAAGTCAAAATTGCAAATAAAATTCCGGAGGATATTCATATCACAGGTGACCGTGATATGCTGACAGAGGTCTTCCTGAATATCATTGAGAATGGAATAAAATATAATAAAGCAGGCGGTACTGTGGAAATTACTGCTGCAAAAAATACAGATAGTGCAGAAGTGTTTATAGAAGATACGGGGAAAGGAATCAGGGAAGGAGATTCGGATAAAATATTTGACCGGTTTTACAGGGCAGATACATCAAGAAGCAAAGAAGGCACCGGACTTGGCCTGAGCATCGCAAAAGCAATTATAGAGGCCCACAGGGGTCGCATACACGTTAAGAGAGGATTGGACAAAGGAAGCTGTTTTGTTCTAACTCTGCCAATAGTTTGAAGTACTTTCAGACATTGAGTGAATCAATAACCCACTGACTGACATCCTGACTAAAATCAGATTTTAAGTTTATTGACGCTTATTGAAAATACTGATAAATTGAATAGTTAACTGCACTAAGAAATGCCATATCGAGGTCCGACCTCGATATGAGTATACCCCATTGAAAAATATGGCGCGCCCAGGAGGAGTCGAACCCCCAACCTCCTGATCCGTAGGCAAGTCGCCTTCTTCCAACTTTCAATAACTTAGCTTAAAATCACATTATTTTAATTGTATTCATTGTATCCAGTGGATAGAATCCCATATTTTGTACGGAATTCACGCACACAGTTCACGCACAATAATATCTCCTGTATAACCTGTCAGGTTGTTGGATTTTACTGTTTGCGAACGTAAGAAATTTACATTTTCAAAAAGCCTTCTAACTTGAGGGCTTTTTTTACTGAAATAGAATTGATGAAGATCACAGATTCATGATAACACCTATTACTCAATAAAATTCGATGCTGAGAGAAAACCTTCATAACATCATGGTATCAATGAAATGGATAAAATTGAAAATCGTTTATTACCATTTGAAGTCTTTTTTTTTGATAAGCCGAATCAAAATTAACATTCAATATGTTACCGTTTAATTAAAAGCTACATAGTGCAGTTGTTCCCATTGTGTGGTATTCTTTATTACTCATTGTTTCTTCAGTATAAACAGCAGTACTGATTTGTATAATTTCACACATTACCGAGATTTTTTCGTTAATTCTGTGTTCAGAATTATATTAATGTTTTTAATAAATATTGTTCGGAGGTAACATGGAAAGTTTAGTGGAAAAAATTATTCGGCTGGAGATAGAACATGACGGGTTAGACCCCCACCTGGTCAAGAAAAAAAATGTCAAATTAGGTTTGAGAAACCGGAATGGTACAGGTGTAGTTGCCGGCATTACAAGCAAGGGACAGGTAAGGGGATACGAAAAAAACTCCTGGGGCCACAATATCCCGGTCCATGGCAAACTATACTACTGCGGTTATGACGTAGAGGAAATTGTCAACAGCATAGAAGAAGAGGAGAGGTTTGGTTTTGAGGAGACTGTTTACCTGCTTCTTACCGGAGAGCTCCCGTCCCATGATGACCTTCATATCTTCTCTCATGAACTTGCGAAAAGGAGACCCCTTTCCGAGCGGGCCAAAAAAATTATTCAGTTTAACTCTGAAAATTCTGATCAGATGGGGGCCCTTCATGCAGCCGTTTCTGCCCTGCATAAGTTTGACAGCAATCCCAAGTCAACTGACATTCGGGATGTAACCCGGCAATGTATTGAGCTGATCGCAAAGTTCCCCACAATAATTGCATATAACTGCGGTGTTATGAATAAAGGTGGTCGTGGTTTTGGTACGATAGTCGAACCTGAAGAAGGATTGAGTACTGCCGAAAATTTTCTGTATATGCTGAATGGAAAGGTCCCCCGGAAATCGCTGGCACATGTCTTCGATATTGCTCTGATTCTTCATGCTGAACATGGCGGTGGAAACAACTCAACATTTACGGTAAGGGCCGTCTCGTCTAGTCTTAGTAATACATATATGGCAATATCTTCGGGAATTGCTTCACTTGCTGGTCGCCTTCACGGAGGGGCAAATGAAGCTGTAATCAACATGATGGAGGATCTGAAAAAGAACGTAAAAGACTGGCAGGATGATGAGGAAATTTATTCTTATCTTGACGGGATACTGGAAAAAAAATTCCATGACCGATCCGGGAAAATATACGGGATGGGACATCCTGTATATACAGTATCAGATCCACGGGAAATAGTATTCAAACATAAAGCGTCAAAACTTGCTGATAGTCTTGGAAGGATTGATGAATTAAGGCTATACGATAAAGTAGCCAGTCTTTCGGTTAACCTCATTAAGAAAAAGAAAGGGAAAAAAGCCTGTCCTAATGTGGACTTTTATTCAGGCTTTGTCTATGATATGCTGGATATTCCGACGGAATTATTCACGCCTATTTTTGCAATGTCCCGTGTTGCCGGGTGGTCTGCTCACAGGATAGAGGAGATTATTCAGGGAAAACTCATTCGTCCATCGTATGTATCTTCATTGGAAGATATGAGACATTACATACCTATGGATAAAAGATAGCTTCCCGGCTACACAACAAACTCTTTATATATACGATTCCGGTAGAATAATTACAGCAATAGTCATTTAGAACAAGCTGTTTTTTTTGTAGTATCGCATATCGACTAAAATAAGAAAGAAGGAAATTCTGGGTTATTGATAAGAGCGAAAAATCCTTAGATTATGCACTGAATCAACTTTATTGACAACTTCAACTTATTAATGAAACCCAACCCTCTACAAAACCTCAACAACTCTAATTTAGTTAGCATTCGAGGGGATAAGACAGGCATTTAAAAAGTGCTTTAAAAATTAAGACTGGATTCAACAACCCACTGACTGACATCCTGACTAAAACCAGAATTTGAGTATATTGACGCTTATTGAAAATACTGATAAATTGAACAGTTAACTGCACCAAGAAATGCCATATCGAGGTCCGACCTCGATATGGGGATACCCCATTGAAAAATATGGCGCGCCCAGGAGGAGTCGAACCCCCAACCTCCTGATCCGTAGTCAGGCACTCTATCCAATTGAGCTATGGGCGCACTGAATGAATTCAATAACTTGCGAGGGATCTATCATAACATATTTCTTCCGGCGACGAAAAGATGACTTTTCAACCCGTTGCCTTTATTTGGGCTGAACAATAGATGCATATACAAGATCTGTTAACGCTTTTCGCACCTTCTTATATTCGGATTCAATCCTGAGTCGAAATTCCAAAAGCCAAATAACAAAAATCAAATAAATTCCAATTTGCAATGATCGAAGCCTCAAACTCATGGAAATCATCTGATTTTTTGTGGTTTGGAATTTCTTATTTGTGATTTATTTGTATTTTGCTATTTGGTGCTTAATTATTTTGACAGTATTACAGCAGCAGTCAAGAGTTGTGTATACATGTGCTGTAAAAAAAAAATCCTGACATTACACTTTATTCAACCATGCTTGATAAAGGTCCCGTCCCGGTACTCATCAAAGGCTGTTTTCAGTTCCTCCTGAGTATTCATGACGATCGGCCCGTACCATGCAACGGGCTCTTTAATGGGACGGCCTGATATGAGGAGAAATCTGAGAGGTTTGTCTGCTGCTGCAATCGAAACCTCATCACCGTCATCGAACATTACCAGGCTCTCTTTCCCGGTCAGACAGTTTCTGTCAAAATCAAAGTAGTTTGTTCCCGTCATTTCATAGGCATAGGGATCACGGCCAAGGTCGAAATACCCTTCCCCATCGACGATATAGGCAAGCAGGGTGTGACCGCTTTTTACTTTGCGGTTGAAGTTTGTTTTTGCCGGTATAGTAATGTCCAGGTACTCAGGGTCAATCACAATATCTTTCACCGGCCCCTGTGTCCCGTTTACATTCCCGGATACAACTTTCACATTCACCCCATTGTCGAGGAGCACCTCCGGTATCTGGTCACTCTTCACATCCCGATACCGGGGATCCATCATTTTCTGTGAGGCAGGGAGATTGGCCCAGAGCTGGAATCCCCACATACGCCCGTCTTTTGTTCCTATCGGCATTTCCTGATGAATAATACCGCTGCCCGCTGTCATCCACTGAATGTCACCGGAATGAATGACCCCTTTATTCCCCATGCTGTCACCGTGCTCAACCTCTCCGTGCAGCACATAGGTAATTGTTTCAATGCCACGGTGGGGATGCCAGGGGAATCCTTTTATGTAATCATCGGGATTGTCAGAATGAAAGTCATCGAGAAGAAGGAAGGGATCAAGCTGGGGTACCTGATTAAACCCAAAGGCCCTCTTTAAATGAACTCCCGCGCCCTCGATGGTCGGTTTACTCTTCAAAATTTTTCGGATTTTTCTTATTGTACTCATTCAGAACTCCTTCTTTCATTCGCTGAAACTGCTGAACTCAATCTTGCTGACGTAATAGTTAAACTGACAGTCTCCTGTCCTTCATTGCACCCATATAAATAAGGATCGCACGCGGCAGCCTGCATTACCCCGTGAGCTTCTGAGCTATGGATGCCACATGCTTCCCCTGGAACCGTGCCCCTGCCAGTTCATTCTCGCTCGGCATCCTTTCACCCTTTCCACCGGCGATGGTCGATGCCCCGTAGGGGGAACATCCCGTGATTTCATCGATGCGCATCTGGCCCTCAAATGCATAGGGCAGTCCGACCACGACCATTCCCTGATGCAGAAGATAGGTGAGGAACGTATAAATTGTTGTTTCCTGACCACCGTGCTGCGTAGCCGTACTTGCAAATACACTGCCTGCCTTTCCAACAAGGGCCCCGCTCATCCAGAGCTTGCCCGTGGAGTCCAGAAACTGCCGCATCTGGCCGCACATATTTCCGAACCTCGTAGGTGTTCCAAAAATTATCCCATCAGCTGAAGCCAGTTCATCAACGGTACACACGGGAACGTCTGAAAAGGCCTTCTGTGCCTCAAGGGCACCCATTTTCGCGAGCACCTCTTCCGGGAGGGTCTCGGGAACACGCCGCAGCAGCGCTTCGGCCCCTGTCTCTTTTACTCCTTCGGCTGCTGCCTCCGCCATACGGTGAACATGCCCGTACATTGAATAGTAAACAATGAGTACCTGCATATCCTGCACCTCCTTTATTGTGTTCCTGCACTCTACATCAAAAATATCACACTGCGTTTCATTGTGCAATTCATCCCTCTGGAACGGTCAAGAACAAGTTTGTAATTTGTAATTTGAAATTTGGAATTTATCTGAAATTTGTTATTTGTATTTTGAATTTTCTCATTTCGATCATGTCCCTGCCCCGAGTGCCCGGTCGAGATTAAATGCCGCACTGATCAGCGCGAGGTGGGTAAAGGCCTGGGGGAAATTACCAAGCGCCTCTCCGCTGTGGCCTGTCTCTTCGGCATAGAGCCCCACATGGTTCGCGAATCCGAGCATGCGCTCGAACATAAGCCTCGCTTCATCAAGAAGCTGCGGATTGAAACGGCCGGCCCTCGTGAGCGCCTCAACGAGCCAGAATGTGCAGATGTTAAATGTACCCTCTTCCCCCGAAAGTCCGTCGGAAGCTTCGCCGACATTATAACGGTAGACAAGGTTGTTCGATACAAGGCCGCCCTTTTCGGGAGGCATAAGGACAGCCTCGAGGGTTTTGAGCATTCTGGGATCCGTCGGGGAAAGGTAAAAAACAAGGGGCATCATCAGGTTCGCAGCATCCAGCGTCTCGCTTCCGTAATGCTGCACAAAAGCCTGCCTTGACCTGTTCCAGCCCTTTTCCATGATTTCCTCATAAATACTGTCCCGGGCCTTCAGCCAACGATCACGGTCAGCAGGGAATGAACGTTTATCAGCAAGCCTGAGCCCCCTGTCCAGCGCAACCCAGCACATCAGTTTTGAATAAACAAAATGCTGCTGTCCGCTCCGGACCTCCCATACACCTGCGTCCATCCGGTGCCAGTTATCACATACCCAGTCAACGAGCTGGCGCAGGGAAAGCCATATATCATAGGAAATTGGGGTACCGTATTTATTGAAAAGATAGGCCGCGTCAAGAAGCTCACCATAGATATCAAGCTGCAGCTGTCCGTATGCAGCATTTCCTATTCTCACAGGTTTTGACCCCATGTATCCTTCGAGGTGGGCAAGGGTCTCTTCGGTAAGATCTGTTCGTCCGTCAATGCCATACATAATCTGCAGTGGTGAATCGGTATTGCCGCAGGAGGTGCAGATACCGGTGAGAAAATTCATGAACCGCCCTGCTTCCTCTGTAAAACCAAGCCGCATAAAAGCATAGATCGTAAACGCCGAATCCCTGATCCAGGTGTAGCGATAGTCCCAGTTACGCTCTCCTCCTATCCCTTCGGGAAGGCTGGTCGTGGGTGCCGCAACGATTGCACCGGTGGGCTCAAAAGTGAGCAGTTTCAGAGCAAGTGCCGACCGGTGGACAATCTCCCTCCACCTCCCTTCATACCGGCACTTTGACAGCCATTTTCTCCAGTAGTCAACGGTATGCCTGAACATCACCTCCGCCTCTTCTTCCTGGAAGCAGACACCGCATCCGGCGCCGGCAGACACTTCCTGCAGCACAAAAACAGCGGTCTCTCCCTCATTCAGACTGAAATTGGATACAACACCCTTCCCGTCGTTCCGCATCGGTGTATGGGCCGCAAGTCCAAGAGTGAGCTGTTCACTCTCGAAGGTGGCACCTCCGTCTTCAATTCTCGTAGTATGCCCGGCCCGTGCATAATCAAATGCAGGCCGGCACTCCATAATGAACTCGATGGTCCCGCGCACCGCCGTAAGACGACGTATTATCTGGTGGCTTTTCTTGCCGCCGGGAACTGTTGTTCCAACGGGCATGAAATCAGACAGCTCCGCAGCACCATGGGGCGCAAGAAACCTCGTAATAAGCACATTGGTCTCGGGCCAGTAAAACTGCTTGCAGGTCACATTGTCATCAACAGGAGCTATGCAAAACCGGCCGCCCTTCTGGTCATCAAGGATTGCCGCAAAAACACTGGGCGAGTCAAAATGAGGGACACAGAGCCAGTCAATCGAGCCGTTCTTTCCGACAAGGGCAACAGTGTGCATGTCCCCGATCATCGCGTAATTTTCAATCGGCTGGTAGGCCATAAAGGCATCTCCTCCTATCCTTGCAACGCGTTATGAAATAGTATATCACGATGAAAGAGAGAGCGAGGAGGGAATACTTTTTCACTCGACAAATAATAATTTGGCTGTATAATTCTTAATAGAGAACTGCTAATTCATTAAAGGAGGATTTATGGCGAAAATTACCTTTCAGGGCAATCCCGTTGACACCGTTGGAGAGCTGCCCCAATTAAACACAAAGGCACCGGATTTCACGTTAACAAAAACTGACCTGTCCGATGTCTCCCTTGCAGAGTTTGCAGGCAAAAAGATTGTTCTAAATATTTTTCCGAGCATTGACACCCCGGTATGTGCGTCTTCAACGAGGCGCTTCAACGAGGAAGCATCCGGGCTGGAGAACACGGTTGTTCTCTGTATTTCTGCAGACCTTCCCTTTGCCCTGGACAGGTTCTGCGGTGCCGAGGGACTAAAGGATGTAATTCCCCTTTCGGTTTTCCGGTCGGGCAATTTCGGAAAAGACTATGGTGTAACCATCGCAAGCCTGCCACTGGCCGGTCTCCTTTCAAGAGCTGTGGTTATCATTGATGGCACGGGGAACGTCATTTATACGGAACAGGTGCCTGAGATTGCGAATGAACCGGATTATGCCGCCGCCCTTGAAGCCATCAGGAGGTAATGCAGGAGTACGGTAATTATTTAGGCACTTGGCATGGGGCCCTTCCCCAAGCCCCGCCTTTCCGGGGGAGGCACTTATCTTGAACACACATAGAAAGTAACCAGGAAAATTGCGCCCGGATGTATCTTCACAATATCTTCATACATTTTTTTTATAATTAAATCAATAAGATCAAAGTGAGGTGAGAGAATGAAAACGCCAAAAACTAAAAAAACCAAGCCCGTGGCAGAGACAGATATTGACCAGTTTTGCCAGAGTGTTCAGAACGTTATCACAGGAATAAAGTACAGTCACATAAAGAAAACCCGTGCAAAAAAACTAAAGAGCAAATCATCGGAGCGCCACCCGGCCAATAAGGCTGGATAAGACATTGGCCACATTATCGCCGCCTCAAGGCCCGCCAGACTTATAAACGAGTCATTCCCGGCAAATAAAGTGATGATACATATCAAGAATTATGATATAAATCATACACTCCTGCTATCTCCCCGACTATAATGACATTAAGCACGGTGAATTCCGTTACTGCCTGTATTGTGCAGGCGGAGGATAAAGACTGTGCAGAGGAGGATATGATGGAACTGATTGACCAAATCGTAAAAAATCTTGGTATCAATGAAGACCAGGCAAAGGGAGGTGCAGGACTGTTCCTGAAACTGGCAAAAAACAAGCTGGGAGCCGAGGAATTTTCCGAGGTTCAAAATGCAATTCCTGAAACAGATGATGTTATCAGGTCAGCTCCCGAGAGCGGCGGGATCGCAGGCGCTCTGGGCGGAATTGCTTCATCCCTCGGCGCTGATAAACTAGGGAACCTTGCAACTTTATCAGGAGGGTTTTCAAAGCTCGGCCTTGATAAAGGGATGATAGGTAAATTTGCACCGATCATACTTTCTTTTGTTCAGTCAAAGGGAGGTGATACGGCAAAAGGAATTCTTGAAAAAGTAATTCATTAATAGAGAGCACACCATCAGTAACCCTTAAAACATGAGGGAGGAAATATGACTAAACTTGCGAAGATTGAAGGAGTAGGAGAATCATACGCCCAAAAACTGCATGAGGCGGGAATAGCGACAATTGAGTCGCTGCTCGAGAAATGTGCTTCCCCTCAGGGCCGAAATGAACTGGCCGAAAAATCAGGCATCAGCGAAAAATTAATCCTCAAGTGGGTCAATCAGGCAGATCTCACCCGGATAAAAGGAGTCAGTGAGGAGTATGCAGAACTTCTCGAAATCGCAGGCGTAGACAGCATTCCTGAACTTTCCCACAGGAATCCTGAAAACCTGCTCGAAAGTCTCACACGGGCAAACAGTGAAAAGCATAAAGTCAGAAAATTGCCGGCCATTTCACAAGTCACAGACTGGGTAGGCCAGGCAAAAACACTGCCGAAAATTGTAACACACTAAATGATGTTCAGCATAGAGAGAAAAGGAGATGAGCAAGGACATGCTCATCTCCTTTTTTTAAAATAGCAATCCATAGTCCGAGCGACCAGAGATCTCATGACACAGGTACGATCTGCAGTCAAAAGTCAGGGGAGGGAAA
>CALZGI010000304.1 GCA_945786855.1 Thermodesulfovibrionia bacterium
GATCGACCTGTACCGTCACAGGGGCCTGCATGATGTCCTTTGTCAACTTTCTGATACCATCGGGCATTGTCGCTGAAAAGAGCAGTGTCTGTCTGGAGCGCGGTATGTGACTGATGATCTTTTTTATATCAGGCAGGAAGCCCATGTCCAGCATCCGGTCGGCCTCATCAAGGACGAGGACCTCCACTTTCGACAGGTTGATCGTGCGCTGGTTCATGTGATCGAGCAGCCGTCCGGGGCAGGCAACAACAATATCGACGCCAGTGCGCAGTTTCTTTATCTGGGCGTTTATGTTGACGCCTCCATAAACGGTGGCGCATCTGAGTCCTGTCTGGCGCCCCAGTGTTCTGATGGTTTCCTGTATCTGTGCTGCAAGTTCACGGGTGGGGGCTATGATAAGGGCGCGTACAGGTCCGCGCGGCCCCGTGATCAGGCGCTGCAGAATTGGCAGCACAAATGCCGCTGTTTTTCCTGTTCCGGTCTGTGCAAGCCCCATGACATCCTGTTTCTGCAGGGCCGGCGGAATTGCCCGGGCCTGGATCGGTGTCGGCGCTGTAAAGCCCGCGGCTTGGATGCCGGCCGCAACCTGGGCGTGTAAATCAAGTGTGTTAAATTCCATAATGTGTATAATCTCCTTTTTTCTGCTTGCGGGGGAAAACCCCGGTGTATTCCGGGGCTTACAATACGTAGGTTTCATCCGGGTACATCAAGTAGTAGTACTTAACCCTATCAGCTTTTGGTATAAACTGTCAAACGGACTGTTCCATCCGCGTGAACTGTTTAAGCTGTGAAAACTTATCTTATAGACATTTCCTGAAAAAAACATTCTTTTCACATGCATTTCTCCAGTCGCATTCTGAGCAGTAGAGAGAATGCCATTGCGGGAAGATTGTGCGCACCAGGTCTCGCAGTTCGTCCCATTGCGCCCATCCTGTCTCGGACAGATTCAGGAGATCCAGCGCCCTGTTGTCCATTTCCCGGATATCAGCGTCGGCATCTTCTGTGTAATCACATCTTCCTTCTTTGAGATGAAGACAGGATGCGCAGACATCGTCAGCGCCGGACGTTACTGTTATCTCCTCATGCCCTGTCCGTGCCATTATATTCCGAAGATTTTTTATAAAGGCCTCGTCATAGCCTTCTCCGGTAAAGAAGTGCAGACAGACGAGGTGGTGTCCTCTGAGTGAAGGCATACATTAAGTTTACAGAAAGCTGTCAGCTGTCAGGAATAAACAGTTCGATTCGAGCGGTATTAACAACTGTCTGAGCGGAATAAAGGTCCTGGTACATATTTACTTTTCAATCACCTCCGGCCACTTCCTGTCAGCCTCTTTTATATTTTCGGAAAGCTTGTCCGTCCAGAGGTTACTCACTTTCTGATTGAGATTAAGATAAAGCTTCCCCTCTATAATTGACCAGAACTGAGGATCAATATCAGCCGTGGACCCACGGCTTACTGCATATGCTCAGTAACCCCCGTACTGCGGAGCATACTTCCCGGGATCAGCTGCAAAGAGATCGAGGTGCTCTTTACTTGAAAACAACCATTTTGCGTTATTCCATTCATATGCAAATGTCTCGCTCCCTCTAACAGGTTCGCCCATAATGAAATAAGCCACCGTATCAAACCCTTTTATGGCAATGTTGTCAGGGCCTGTATTCACTGGGTGTTTGGATGTGCTGCAGGAAACACTCAGAAAAAAAATCAGCAGGACGAAAAATTTAAATGCTCTTACCTTATTATTTATTCCTGAATTCATGCTCCCTCCTTTCAAGAAAAATCATAAGATAAAATAACCGGATTTGCAAGGAAAACTAAAGAATGAAGGTTTGACCCCACAGGCCGGAGCCTGTGGAGTCGTTGTTTTTAGTATGGAAAAACCTAGGCCACCAGCAGGGCATATTCACTGCATATTGACTCAATAAACACTTGAAGCTCGCGGGGACTCAGTAGTGTATCAGGAAGTGCGGCTCCCCGCGTACTGGCCAGGTCAATTTTCTTGAGAAGCTCCCTCACAGAATGGTTCAGTATAATGTCAGGCAATGATGGGGGAGCATTTTTTATGAGAAGAGACGCGGTAGACCAGAGTTCTTCTGTGGGAGGAAGTCCCTTGCCCTTATATCCTCGAATCGTCTTTGCAGTCGTTCCATGTTCGAGTGCGAGGGCCATGATGTCATATTGTATAAGTTGAAGCCCCCTGACAGCGGGATTTGACATGGGATTATGCCGTCCTCGTGTAATGGGGGTAAAACGGTCAACATTTACACCTGAGCAGCAGATTAAATCACCATTGGTGCTGTTCTCATCAGGCTTGATTACAAAATAGAGGAAATCATTGATATACTCCCGAGATAGTTGTGTTTTCATTTTCTCACCTCCATAGATATGCAGAATAGTTATATTTAATCGACATTCCCTTTGTGCTGTAACTCTAAGGCTTATTCATTAAGAATACTTATCCTGTGGGAATTGTTCTATGATTTAAATCATACTGTGACGTGGCGGGCCAACCTGCAATGTACATTTTGCGAATATCACTAAATGTACATTAAGGTCTGACTCTGGACATTGAGGTGGGGCTCTGCCCCAAACCCCAGTTCATTCTTTTTGAACGCACGAAAAGAACGGAACCAAGAAAAATGCGCCCCGCAGATTGTTTCTTAACGGTCAGCTACAGGACTGAACGCTAAATTAAAAAAGCCGCTTCGCTTCTACTTTTAATTCTTAACGCGTTCAGTCCTGCATCTGACCTAAAACAATCAAAGGGGAGGGGAAAGAAAAAGCAAACAACAACAGAAGCAGCTGCTCTTCATATCCCCCTGTATCATACTCTCTATATTACTTCAATGATGTTTCGACTACTTCATATACCTGATACCAGCCATTTGTCACATGCCATTGTGTCTTCCACTTTTTATCCGGCTCGGCTGTTTCGATCTTTTTCTTCACCGCGAGCTTTTCCATATCAATGACATACACAGCATCTTCAGTATTATTATTCACAAAGGCCTTTTTGTTGTCCGGTGTAAAAGCTATCCACTGTACTCCTTTTCCCTCGCCAACGGGGAGTTCCTTTACCACTTCATGCTTGCCGGCGTCTATAAAAGTAAGCACATTCCCCCCGTATTGTCCAACGACTACATATTTCCCGTCAGGACTCATGAAGGGGTGTCCTACCCCTTTTCCGCCGCCTGTAAGATGGGCCACAAGTTTTTTCGTTTCCACATCAAACACATTTATGCTCGTGCCCACATTGCCGGTCCCGTTATTTGCTGCATAGGCATACTTGCCGTCGCGGGTAAAGGCGGTATGGTGTCCATTCTGCGGTTCTCCGGGCTTTGTGGTCAGACAAAAACTTGTCTTCGGTGATGTTACAGGTGGAGACGATACAATACCGGGAATATCGTAGATAACCAACTGTCCGCACCCAACTTTTTTCCCAGTTCCATCTTCTACTGCATCCACAGCTACCCATAGCTCTTTATTGTCCCGGGTCGTATTAAAGTTGTGGGGATTGCCTTCAAGTTGAAGCCGAGCCGCTTCTTTGCCATTCTGAGCATCGATAACATGGACAACATTGTCAGCCCAGTTCGGCACAAGGAGATGTTTTCCGTCTCTTAACCATGTGTTATGAGGATTCAGAACGCCCCTGTAAGCGGAGTTTTCAATGTCGATCATTAAGCGGTGCTTCACCATGTTTGAATAGGTATCAATTATGGCTATGACGATTTTTCCATTCTCTGAAAATTTGTGTGCTACACCTACAAATTTTCCATCGTGGCTCACATAAGCATGGGCGGGACGCGGGCCCGTTGGAAGGTTTTTGATGAGAACACGTTTCTCGACATCAATGATTGAAGTAGTATACTGTCCCGGTGATGTATTGGCCACGTACAACAGTTTCCCGTCAGGCGTGACTGCACCCATAGAGCCGCCATATTCTCCTGTCACGACCCTGTCCGTTATCTCCTCCTTCTGGTCATCAATAAACACGACCGTTCCATCTCCTCTCATGGCAATAACCGTACCGGCCATTGCTGTCCCCGAGAGATAACCAATAAGGCACATAATTGCAATAAATGCTTTTTTCAATGTAACTCCTCCCTTTAGATTATTTTGTTTACAGAATCACAATAGTACAAAGAGGGGGAAAAGACAATAAGCATATGTATGCATTAAATATTATTATAGGGATTATAATTATTCCACATGTTTTACTACATATGAGAAGTCAAACATGCTTTATGCATGTATCGATGAATTACTTCTTTAATCTTAGGCGGTAGGGGCTGCCTTTCCTGACGGATCCAGTTTTTGTGCACAATCAAAAAATATTTTGCTGCTCCCCCAGTGTTCATCAATAAAGGAATATATATCACAGGCTTCTTTATACTTCTCCTGCCCCCGGTATAAATCGGCCAAAGAAGATTGAGCCCGAAGGTTCATTCTCTCTTTTAGAATTGATTTAAGGTAATATTCCTCTGCCATGATTAACCGGTTTAAGTCCCTGTAACAGTTCCCGATCAATTCAAGGATGTAATATTCAGGGCCCTCTCTTTTCCGGAGGGCTTTTCTCAGGTGCATGACCGCTTTTTCGGTTCTGCGATTTTTATAGAGCACTATCCCATATTGCATATCTGAAACGTTCAGGATATCCTTGTTCCCCTCAAGAATAGATAATGCCTGATATCCCTTTCCAACGCTGATTAATGTATTCATGAGAGACCGGACATTTATCGGTCTTTTCGCTGTCCTGAGGCCGGCCTGTATGGCTTCCATGGCTTCTCTCTCCTTCTTTTTCAGAAATAATATTTCACCCAGGTGAAAATAGAATGCAGCGTTCTGATTGTCCAAAGCCAGAGCTTTATGAATGTAATGTTCTCTCTGATCAAGCAGGTTCCTGTTGAGCATGAATAATTTACTTGTATGAAAATAGACGAGCGCCATATCTTCAGGGCTTTCGATTTTCCGCACTATTTCGGGCACTGTTTCATCCCGCTTTTTTATAAGCCCGCGAGTTATGTCTGTCCCTATAGCCCGATAAAGATCGCCCGGCAGCAGAAACTCCAGGTAGGGATTGTTGTCACTGTTCATTTTAGCGGTGTGCGATGCCGCGAGGATTCCTGCTTTATCGAGTATGAGTCTTCCTAAAATTTCCATTTGAGATTCTGCAAACATATATTTTGAGAAATCGGACTTCGTGCTTTTATTGAAATTCATGACATGCTGTATGCGCAATGGCGATATTTTAATTTTTGACGGTGATCCGATCAGGAGAATATCCCCGGTAGTGCTTATCCATAACTGTACATCTTTAAAGGAATAGGCAAGCGTCTTGAGGACCATATTGAAATTTTCTGTGGACATTGAATAGGTGTGCAGCCACTGGCAAAAAATTCCTCGGGGGTTCAGTTTTTTGCTGAGCAGTTTGAAATAGTCAGTTGTGTAGAGGCTCCCGATACCGCTTATCCAGGGATTTGACGGCTCGGAAATAATAATATCATATGCTTTGCTGGTTTCCAGCAGATGGTTGCGGCCATCATTGATGAGAATTCTGGTTTTCGGGTTTTCCAGAACGCCTCGATTCACTTCCCTGAAAAATGACGATGCATCAATAACTGCAGGCTCAATTTCAACAATATCAAGGGACCGGACTGAATCGAACTGCGAAACCGTACCGGCAGTTACACCACTCCCCATGCCGATCACAAGGATGTCTCCAGGATCAGGATGAAGAATCAATGGCAGATACCCCAGAAAAGTCTGTGTTGTCATGTCTCCTAATGAAGTGCTGGCATCAATTTTCCCGTTTGTACTCAAAGATATCCTGTTTTCACTGTGCCGGACACTGATCGTTGCATTCGCTCCCTCATGAAGGAACACAAGTCTGGTGCCATCTTTAAATCCCTTTTCATCCATTGCATCCTCAGCAAGGTGTCCACCGTAAATGGACACTCCCAGGTCCATCAGGCGGGGATTCCAGGTTGAATGCCACACGACGGTACTGCTGACCCCGGCAACCAGCAATGA
>CALZGI010000305.1 GCA_945786855.1 Thermodesulfovibrionia bacterium
AGATCATTGCTTTTTTTCGTACCGCATGTGAAGCACAGGAAGGTCGCAGGACCTGAGTATGAAAGAATTAGTGTATCAGTCATCCCCGAGGTCTGTTAATCGGGAATCCAGAAAACTCGCATATCACTGGATTACCGCTCAAAACACTGCGGGAATGACATCTGGATAAGAGCAATGAAGAGCGAAAATATTCTTAAAGGATTAAAAGACCGTGACCAGAGGGGAATCGCCCGGGCCATTTCCCTTGTGGAAGAAAACGATCCTCTTGCAGATGAAATACTTGCGTCCCTTGATGATTCCTTTGTTGATCAGGCAATGGTTCTGGGAATAACCGGACCTCCCGGTGCAGGGAAGTCCACATTGACCGACCGGATCATTTCAAATTACCGTTCACAGGGTAAACGAGTGGGAGTTATTGCAATAGACCCTTCTTCGCCTATTTCAGGCGGAGCAATCCTCGGTGATCGTATACGTATGATGGGGCATGCCCTTGACCAGGACGTAGTTGTCCGTTCCATGGCTACCAGGGGGAGGCTGGGTGGATTATGTGCTGCAGCAGGGGCAGCGGTACGGATTCTTGCCGGCAGCGGATGCTCTGTAATTGTTATTGAAACCGTAGGGGTAGGTCAGTCGGAAATGGATATTATCAGGCTTGCTGACATCACAGCCCTGGTACTTGCTCCGGGACTGGGTGATGACATTCAGGCCATGAAGGCAGGACTGCTGGAAGTGGCCGACCTCCTGGTCGTAAATAAAGCGGACTGCTCAGGGGCGGACACCCTTGCCATGGATATGGAGTCTATTGCGAGAGAGGGTGAAAATAAAGAGCAAGACTATGCAAAGGTCTGCAAGACTGTGGCGTCGGAAGGAAAAGGGATAGACAATCTGCTTGCGGCAATCAAAAGCATTGACGCTTCACACCGGGATAGCGGCGAACGTAGAGCACGAAGGGAAAAGGCTTATGATCTTGAAGTACTGGACTGGGCACTTGAGATGGTAAAACCTTCGATTATCGAGAAGATCAAAAAATCGAGTCATGACCGGAAAGGGGATCCCCGTTTGCAGGCTTCAAAACTGCTGGATCAAGGATAATTATTATGGGAAAACCTCCTGAACATAAAGATTGGGAAGAAAAAGAGCTTGCCTCCAGCCTCAACCGTTTTCCGGAGAGGAAGGAGAAGTTCACAAATCACGGCGGCGAGGAGATTGACAGACTTGCTGCACCTGAGAAATTAGATGAAGAATATCTATCTAACATAGGATTTCCAGGTCGATTTCCTTTTACAAGAGGAGTTCAGCCCACAATGTACCGGGGCAGGTTGTGGACCATGCGCCAGTATGCAGGTTTCTCAACAGCTTCAGATTCAAACCTCCGTTACCGGTATTTACTGGAACAGGGAACAACCGGTCTTTCCATTGCCTTTGATCTGCCGACCCAGATCGGCTATGATTCTGATCACCCGATGGCTGCAGGCGAAGTGGGGAAGGTCGGGGTGGCCATTGATTCCCTGGCTGACATGGAAATCCTTTTTGACCGGATTCCTTTGGATAAGGTGTCAACCTCTATGACTATCAACGCACCTGCCGCTGTGCTCCTTGCGATGTATGTTGCTGTGGCTGAAAAGCAGGGAGTGGATAGCAACAAACTCAAAGGAACCATACAGAACGATATATTAAAGGAATATGTGGCCCGTGGCACATATATATTTCCGCCCAAACCCAGTCTGCGTCTGATAACAGATATTTTTAAATGGTGCACAGAGCATACCCCGGCTTTCAACACCATATCCATATCGGGCTACCACATCCGTGAGGCCGGGTCCACTGCAGCGCAGGAAGTGGCGTTCACCCTGGCAAACGGCATAACTTATGTACAGGCCGCACTCGATGCCGGGCTTGAACTCGATAATTTTGCCCGCAGGCTTTCGTTCTTTTTCAATGCTTCCTCTGATCTTCTGGAGGAGGTGGCCAAGTTCAGGGCAGCAAGAAGGATGTGGGCCCGGATCATGAAAGAGCGGTTCAAAGCCATGAAACCCGCAAGCCTGATGCTGCGTTTCCATACACAGACGGCAGGATACACTCTTACTGCCCAGCAGATAGATAATAATATTGTAAGAGTCGCACTTCAGGCTTTGTCCGCGGTCCTTGGCGGCACCCAGTCCCTGCACACAAATTCCCGTGATGAGGCCCTGTCTCTGCCCACTGAGGACTCCGTACGTACGGCCCTTCGCACACAGCAGGTGATAGCCCATGAATCAGGGGTGGCCAATACCGTTGATCCCCTGGCAGGGTCATATTATATAGAAGAACTCACTGACCGTCTCGAGGCAGAGGCCTCTGAACTGATCGGGAAAATTGACAAAGCAGGCGGTGTGGTGACTGCAATCGAAGACGGTTTTATCCAGCGCCAGATCGAAAACAGCGCATATGAATACCAGCAGGAGATCGAAAAGGGTGATCGCATAATCGTCGGGGTCAATGAGTTTAAGATCGATGAGCAGACAAAGCCATCTCTGCTGAGAGTTAATCCTGAAGTGGAAAGTGCCCAGGTGAAGGACCTCAAAGAACTGCGCGAAAAGCGTGACAATAAAAAAGTTGAGGAAGCCCTTGCGAATCTGTCCGAATGCGCACGCAGCACTTCGAATCTGATGCCTGAGATACTTG
>CALZGI010000306.1 GCA_945786855.1 Thermodesulfovibrionia bacterium
ATCCTATTGTTCGCAAGGGACTGATGCAGATCATTGACCAGGAAAATGATCTTCAGCTTTGCGGGGAATCTGCTGATATTGTGTCTGCCTTGCCCATGATTACCGCCTGTACTCCTGCAGCTGCAATCATAGACACGTCTCTTGGTCCTTCAAGCGGCTTTAAACTTATCGAATCCCTCTGCCTCAAGTTTCCCAAACTGCCTGTGCTGGTCCTTTCTTTATACAATGAAATGCTCTACGCGGAACGGTGCTTAAGGGCAGGAGCAAAGGGGTATATCATGAAAAAGGAGCCGCCCCATATGATTCTCACTGCACTCAGAACGGTCCTGGATGGTGACATATACATAAGCAGCAAACTCGGCCCGAAACTCGTTAATAAGCTCGTTTCAAAAAGCACCGGTGTGAACAGCTCCACCCTTGAGCGGCTCAGCAACAGGGAGTTTGAAGTGTTCCAGTTTATTGGACAGGGCATGAATACCCGTGACATTGCCGATAACCTGAACCTCAGTATTAAAACTATAGAAACGTATATAGCGCATATCAAGAAAAAGATGGATTTTAAGAACTCCAGAGAATTATTTCTCTATGCCGTACAGTGGTCAATAACTGAAAGAAAGTTTTAATATGTATCCATGTTTCAGTTAATACATCTGTCTGTCTATATATATTATTTATAATCAATTTATTCCCTTTATTTAATCCTTTCTATCAGTAACAATAATCTGTATATGCATAAATAGTGGTCCGGGTTTTCCAATGACCTTATCCGTTCCTTGATTTCTCTTGTTTATATCAGATACCTTAGAATATTGGGTAACTCTCTTCCGGAAAATCTGTATCTTTAATGAACATCATGCTGCCAAACTTACTGAAAAATATAAAAGACGAACATAAAGTACTTATTTTTTCATTCCTGGCCGGTATCTTACTCTGGGTAACAGATGCCTTTATTGATGCATATATTTTCTTTGAAGCATCTTTTAAGGACTCCCTCCTGTTTGATGTATCAGGACACGAATTATACTTTCGCATATTTATGCTTTTAGCATTTGTCAGTTTCGCTGTCATAACATCAAAATTCATACAAAAACAGCGGGTATCAAAAGAAAATCTGAATGAGGCAATATCAGCGTTAAAGGCTGAAAAGGCAAAATCAGAGAGCATTCTTGCCTCCATTGGTGACGGAATAAGCGTACAGGACAGGGACTTCAGGGTTTTATATCAGAATGAAACGCATAAGAACATGATAGGCGACCATGTGGGTACATACTGCTATGAGGCATACGAAAAAAGAAAATCTGTATGTGAAGGCTGTCCTGTTGATCAGGCCTTCAAAGATGGAACATCCCACAAAACTACAAGAAGCGTACCTGTTGATCAGGGTCTTTTGCATGTCGAGATTACTGCCTCCCCCATAAGAGATTCTGAAGGAAATGTATATGCCGGGATTGAAACCGTCAGAGATATCACTAAACGTATAGAATCCCAGATGCTGCTTTCAGACCAGGCGCGTCTTGCAGAGCTTCGCGCCAGTATCAGTATTGCCCTTACCAGGGGGCAGGGCCTGAATGAGATGCTGCAGCAGTGCTGTGAAGCATTTGTCAATCACCTTGGTGCCGCTTTTGCCCGCATATGGACATTGGATCGAATGACGAAAACGCTCGAGCTTCAGTCAAGCGCCGGCATGTACACCCATATCGATGGAGAGCACAGACGTATCCCTGTGGGGCAGTATAAAATCGGCCTTATCGCTGAGGAAGTAACGCCGCATGTAAGCAACGATCTGATCGGTGATCCCCGTGTTCATAACCAGGAGTGGGTCAAACAGGAAGGAATGAAGGCATTTGCCGGTTATCCGTTGACCATATCTGACGGTGTTATCGGCGTGATGGCGCTGTTCTCCCGGAAACCTCTCTCTGACATAGCATTTCAGTCCCTTAAATCCATATCAGATGAGATAGCCCTCGGGATATTGCGCAATCAGGCAGAAGAGGCCCTCGTTAACAGTGAAGAGAAGTTCAGGACGTTCTTTGAGATGTCTCCGGTGGGAATAATTATTAACCCCCTGTTATCAGCTGATACTCACAATTTAAATAACGCATTGGAACATGCAATGTACAATAAGGCGTTTCTGAGCTTTTTTGGATACAAAGATAAAGAATTAAAACAGAAGAGCGTTGCTGATCTCTCCGTACCTGATGATTTGACCGAAAACAGCAAACTTATGATTGAACTGCTTCAGGGGAAGCGGCAGAGCTATCATATGGAAAAGCGATATATCAGAAAAGACGGCAGCATGGCCTGGGGCCATATCAATTCAACCCTTTTAAAAGAATCAGGCACCTTAACTCACATAATGACTACTCTTGTTGACATTACGGAACGCAAAAAAATGGAGACAGTGATTCTGCAATCGAAACAGGACTGGGAAAGCACCTTTGATTCGATAGAAGATATGATCACCATTCATGATAAAAACTTTAATATACTTAGGGCCAATAAGGCCGCGCAACAATTTCTTGGGATTTCTGTTGACCAAATCCCCCATCTGAAATGTTTTGAATACTACCATGGTAAGGGCTCCCCGCCTCAAAACTGTCCCAGCTGCAAGACACTAAAGACCGGAATTGCGTCAATTGATGAGTTTTATGAACCGCACCTGAAAAAATTTGTTGAAGTAAGCGCCATACCAAGGTTCGACAGACAAAACGATTTTTCCGGATTGATTCATATCGTCCGTGATATTTCGAAGCGGAAAGCAACCGAAGAGGAACTGAAAAAACACCGGTATCACCTTGAAGGGCTTGTCAAGGAAAAGACAGCGGACCTGTCTTCAGCCATCAACCTGCTTAAAGATGAAAT
>CALZGI010000307.1 GCA_945786855.1 Thermodesulfovibrionia bacterium
AAGATGATTTTTTAATAACCGAAACAGGCGGTTATTCAGGCCCGCCGACAAGCGCTTCCTTTGTGAAAAATAGTATTGATTTATCGGTAGCTGCGGCGATGGACTACAGCAGAAGTGTTAGACTCGATCCTGACGTGATTATTGACATGGAAGAAAGTGCTGTTGGTTTTGTGAATCAGATGGGGATACTACATGAGGCAGCGATCATTAAGTTCTGTGGCATAATTGAGGTATTTCAAAAATTTACATCCAATGCTTCTGACCTGCGCACTGCCATAAAGACCTACTGGGATGAGAGCAGCGGTACCGCCCTTTACGATGCGGGAAAGAAAGCGGTTGATATTACTGAACAACGGTCAATGGAGCGCAAAGCTGTTGTTTTAATGTCTGACGGCCTTGACAATAGCTCTAATTTCTCGGCGAATGATCTTATTAGCCATGCCCTTTCGAAGAATATTCCTCTGTTCACGATCGGACTGGGAGATTCAGTCGATGAAGTAGTGCTCAAAAAGTTAGCTGATCAGACAGGAGGACATTATTATACTGCAGAAAACAGCGACAATCTTCTGAACGTTTACCAGCAGTTGGCTGATATTCTTTTTTCTTACCAGTATATCCTGACCTATACTACAGGGTTGGCGAATGGAACCACCGACGACCTGACAGTCGGAGCTACGCTGCCCTTGACGACTATAACCGGAAGCAATACAAGAAGTATCACAAGCTGCCCTTAAACGATACCGGCAGGATTATGGATTCAGGCAGTCATGTGTTGACCAAAGAGTAGGGGCGGTTCGTGAACCGCCCCTACTGATTCATATGATTTTACCCATGAATGCATAACCCCTTTCACAACAATGGTTTTTGTTATACAATTAAGACATGAATGTTGGAGCTGATTTCGGTGACAACCACAAAGAGCTCAGGAATGATGAACTGACGTACGAATTATTTGATCTTTCCGATTTTATGGAGCAGCAGGGTAATCTCGACGAAAGCCTTCATGAGATTGCAGTGATGGCTGCACATATCCTTAACATGCAAAACTGTTCCATAATGCTTCTCAAAGACTTTGAGAATGCGCATGATCTGGAGCTAAGGGTATTTGCTCATTCAGGGTATCTGCCTGATTCTGCTCACCGTGAGGCCATTAAAATTAGGGAAGGTATATCCGGCTTCGTGGCTGCATCCGGTGAGGCACTTATTGTGGAGGATATAGACAAGTCACGGTTTGCTTCGCAGAAAAGAGGCAGATATAAAAGCAAGGGTTTCATAGCTGCACCAATTATAATTGGGAAGAAAGTAATCGGCGTTATTAACTCCAATACACCGAAGGATAAATCCACTATTGAAACAAAAGATCTCGAGCTGCTGAAAATAATTTCTCTGCTGATAAGCAAATCCGTTCAACTTATACAATTACAGGGTGTTCTTCGATCAAAATATGTACAGTATGCAGTGTCACAGGAGAACATGCCCGCTGATAAAAAAGTATCCCTGTCTTTGAGTAAGGACCCCGGTAAAGTTGCGAAGCTTCTCGCAAAGACGTTTTATCATGAGATGGCCAGGGCCGGATTTGGAGCTGACCATATGATATCCACTGCAACAGAGATTCTCTCCCTCCTGGGCAAAAAGCTCGATCAACACAAGGGCCGAAGGGAAAGGCAGTAATTCTGCTGATTCAGTAGGGGCGTTAGCCTCCATAATCAGTTAATATTAAACGATGGCAATGCAATACCTTGATTAAATGAAATGAATGAATCCGGACTTCTGTTATAATGAATGAAAATTGCAGCACAAATTTAAGCTGACACAACCGACGATGAAAGAAGTAGAATATATTATACGATTGGGAGCATCAGATAGGTATAGGCACAAGCATATTAAAGAAAAAGGGGAAATCGTTTTCTTCAGAATTCAATACGAGACAAAGTATTGATGATCAATGGTATCCCGTTGCAAGGTATGATACAGCTCATGGTTTTGCTCACAGAGATTTAATGGATAAGAAAGGAACCGAAACAAAAACTTTCCTTTTTATTCAGGATTACAATGATGCGTTAACTTTTGCAGAGAGTGATTTAAAATCTAACTGGGAGGCATATAAAAGTAAATTGCTGGAGGTGAGGAATGGGTAAGGAAAAAGAACTGGTAGAGAAAAATTTTGAGTTAAGTGCAGAGTTTAGCAGGTTCTTATTTGAACACCCGGAAATTGAAGAAAAGATCCCCCTTGGTAGCGAGTTAATATTTCTGCCACAGTTTGACCAGGAACTCAGGGAATTTAATTTAAAACTTGGTAAGGGAATTGAAGCAGAAGGAGGTAAGGTTATATATGTTGTTATAAAACATATGAGGCCTAAAACACTATCAAGAATTGAGGAGGTGGAATTAGAGTCAGTAATGTAAGGGGAAAAAGGATGGAGGTGATTTAATTATAAAAATTGCCTTCATTCTAAGATGTTTCGGCATTTGCGGTTAAAGATACAATATTCAATATCTCGTGATATTCTATATCTTCCTTAGGCTTAATTCAAAATAATCAACGATGAAATTTGTGCTCAGTGAAAATGATAAAATTATTGACACCATTACTCAAGACTTAAATGAATAATGAAGGTTTGACCCTTCACACATATGACCTTCGTCTGCCTGTTGTAGTCGGTAGGCGAGCAGGGCCTGTTTATCCGTCATACACGTACCCCTTCTTCTACAATATTCTTTACTATTGGAGATGCCTTCAACGGGGATTTTTCAATTTCATCTCTGGTAAAAATCAGCGTTGAAATAACAATGAAATTTTCATAACCAACTTCCCACACAATATCTAAAATCATTTCTTTCAGTTCTTTATTAAGAGACTCAACTTCCAGGAAAACATCCATATCAGAATATTCATCCTCATCGCCACGCGCCCTTGAGCCAAAAACCCTGAAATCAATCAATTGAACAACCCTGGATAATTTTTCCTTCAGGCTTTTCGCTATCTCAATATCTTTTTGTTTCACTCCAACCTCTGATGAGCCGGGATAACATCTTAAATTAGCTAAGAAAATTACCTCTATTTTAACATATATTGACAAATGTAAGGGCGGTTCGCGAACCGCCCTTACTACGGTAATAACGCAAACCGTTAGGGCCTTATGTTGGCAGGCTGCGTAAAATTTCTTGGAGAATCCTGGATGTTATAATTAAAGAAAAATCAGCAAGACAGAG
>CALZGI010000308.1 GCA_945786855.1 Thermodesulfovibrionia bacterium
ATGGCCAAATCAGGGTATTCTGGTGAACGTGAACCGGGGAAGCATCATTGAGCAACCTATTTCAAAGCGGCAAACGATTCATGAATTTGCCCATATTCTGGATTTTCACGGAATCCAGGGACTGTACAATGACAACAATAACTACTGGGGCGACCTGAAGAACCAACACAACGAGATATTCAATGTTGCTTTCCCCTATGATCCAAGGCGTCCCGACATCCCGGCCGGCTTCATGGACGTCTACTCCACTGCCAACTCAGCGGAAAATTTCGCTCAACATTTCACATTCTATATTCTGCAGGGAGAGAAGTTCCGAAAGAAAGCAGCAACGGACGTGCTGTTGCAGGAAAAGTATGACTTCTTAAAGCGAACCCTATTCAAAGGAAGGGAATACTAAGAAGCATATGTGTTCCGTAGGTTCCTGGGCCATGGCAAACTACAGCTAATTCTTCAGATAGTGCTCTATCAATAACTTTAAATCTTTTTCCGTCACCACCGGATCTGGGCCGTTCTGGGCAGACATCAGCGAAAAAATATCCCACTGATAGCTGCGGTACAGTCCTTCGGAAAATGAATAGACATCCCTGTACCGGTCGGCAAAACCCAGGCCATGACCAAATTCGTGGGCCACGGTTGCAGCATCAAAATGCCAGGGCAGCTCCCTGTAGGAGGGCCACAGTATTTCATCCTCCCCACCAATACGCACCTGCATGGCATCTGGTTTTTCCGCTTCATTTTCGTGAAGCAGGGAAATGTCAACAACTGTTGTAAATGGAGTCCCGGCCACTCTGCCCTGCCAGTATAAAGCCATCGCCCGGCTGATTTTCTCCATGGCCTGCTGGTTCGCCCCCGGCCCGTATAGCTGATATTTCAGCAGCAGCCGGTAACCATCAACGCCCAATGTCAGCTGTTTACCCTTCGATTTCATTTTAAATGCATGATACCAGTGCCAGATTCTCTTTTTTTCTTTCAGATTAAGCAGTGCGAAAGCCGTCAACTCACTGTCAGATCTATCCCGGTCTACAGATGTGAAATGCTGGAATGGAAAATCAGCCGACTCCCCAGCCTTCCTTTTTAGCAGATATAGTTCAAGCAGGTCGATTTCCCCGGCCAGCTCGACAGGAGAACTGTCCTCCAGCAGCCACGGCCCCTTGCGGCACCAGCCGTCCCACTGCTTGAGCCGCTTTAACGTCACCTGATGCGTGCCGATGAAATCAGAAATCCGCTGCCGGGTTTTATTCATCTTTTCCATCTTCGCTGCCGGCACCGTATCAACAGCGAGATCAGCTTCCAGCTTTGTAACATCTGCAGCAAACGTATCCAGCCATGGCGGCATGGTTTCAAGAATTTTCTGCTTGCTGATCGACCAGCTAAAACGCCACGTCTCCACCCAGCCCTGTTCAATTGATGTTTTCACTTGCTCCGGCGTGTAATGCACTCTCCGCCTGGTATGGCTGAAAGGAATGACAGGCTTTGCCCCTGCAAAGCGCATCACCCGTGCATCCAGTTGTTTAAAACGTTTATTTTCGGCTGCAAGCGCTGCCTCAAGTTTCCCGTGCAACGCATCGTGATAGAAATGTTCCCTAACCAGTTTTTCTGAAACCGGATATTCCGTCGCTGCCGCCACGGAAACCATGACAACCATCAGACTGAGTATTATTATCCTGAAATACAGCATACCTCGATATTAACAGCTGCCCCATAGATGGTCACACTATGAGCTTGGGGGACGTTCTTAATTTCTTAAACTAATGCATTATTAGTGAATGAAGTTAAAAGCGTCCCCATCCCCATGAAGAAGAACTTATTTGTATTCGACTATCTTTCCGGCAACGCCGTATGAATTATCCCCGATAAAATCTACCCGAAGCACTTCCACCATTGCCCTCAAAGCATTGATGGTAGTGCCCATCGGATCAAGCGTAATCTCCAGAGAATTCCCTACCGAGAGTGCATTCTGCGTTGAAAAGTGTATCCCGGAATGACTTAAATTGTTACAGAACCCGGGATATGCGCTTGATTTACCTGAAATGGTATACGCCATCTCTGCTTTTATGTCCATGCGCGGAAATGCCCGCTTTTCCTCGTGCCTTTTTCCAATACTCACCATAGCTGCCTCCTTTTATGCAAAAATGGGTGCTAAGAAAAATATTGCATATTTTACCATTTCCTGGCGTTATCCAGCATCTGTCAGCCAGCAGTAAACATCTTTGAACTGACACAGAACGTGTGAAGGCCACGAAGACCGCAAGAACAAGATCTATTGTGAAATGTGCAGGCCCGATCCCACGGAGAAGTACAAGAAACAAGACTTGACCTCTTTAACTTGTGTTATCAATTATTCTGACGAATCAGAATAATTAAGACAGATACCATATAATATAATTACATCGGAGGGATAACCCATCAAAAAGACAAACAAAAAATTACGTGTATATGAAAACCTGATTGACTTAATCAGCGATCCTGAAAATCCTACACCCCTGCTTGCGGTAAACGAAAACATCAATCCAAAGGAAGACTACAAGATTTATCTTAAACTTGAGAGGTTCAATCCATGCGGTTCGATAAAGGACAGGACGGCCTTAAACCTGTTGGAAGGGACTGAAATAAAGGATGGAAAAACTATAGTTGAACCTTCTTCCGGTAACACAGGAATAGCCCTGGCTTCAATAGCGAATGCAATGGGTGTCCCCCTTGAAATAGCCATTCCCTCAGGTGCCCCTGAAGAAAAAAAAGTGCTGCTTAAATTATTAGGGGTAAACCTCTGGGAAGCAGATGATGACTTATGCCCCTTATATCCAAATGAAGGAGCAAGGGGACTTGTCAAAGGGATTTTGGCAGGCAAAGGGGGAGAAGACTATGTAAGCCCAAACCAATATGAAAACCCGTTAAACGCAATGGCCCATTACAAGTCAACAGGACCTGAAATATGGAAACAGACAGAAGGAAAAGTAAATTATTTCTTTGCCGGTTTTGGAACATGCGGAACTATCAGCGGAGTTGGGAAATACCTGAAAGAGCAAAATCCTGATATAAAAATAATCGGTGTTGAACCTAAATCAAGAAACCACAACCTTGCCGGCATGAAAAAGATATCAAACCTTCCTGAAGAGCTTATCCCTCACATATTGAACAGGGATGTGATTGATGACATTATCGAAGTTGAAGATGATCAGGCTTACCAGACAGCAATTGATCTGGCGAGGAAGACAGGGATCCTGATGGGACCAACTACTGGAGCGGTATTATATTCAGCACTCAAGCACTCAAAGGAAAACCAGGGGTTGGCTGTAGTAATCGCACCTGATGACGCATTCAAGTATGTCAGCCTGTTTGCGGATTATCTGAAAGATTAATGTTACCGTAACAGTGACCTGGCGCCTTTCTCACATAAATGAACTCAGCGATCTTCTACCCTCTCTACTTTTGAAGCTTTGACAATATTATCTGTAAGATGTGTAGACCTTCCCCCTCGGACAAATCTTGAATATATTTAGCAGTAATCCACGACATGACAAAAACCATTTTAGACTAAAACATGCACCTTGATATTTGATCTTTTCAGTCCTGATTTCATCCGTATATGTTCAGTTTTTGTAATAAGACGAATTACCGCTAATATCTAAAATATAAATGATCTGAGAGAATTTCAAAATTGAGGATAACAAGGATAAAGAGTGTGCCCGTTGAATTCAAAGAAATGTTTCTTTGTGATAGAAAGATGGAGTGTAAAAAGTTTTAACTCCATTTTAAGTATAGCGAATATCCGGCACGAAAGATTTCCTCAAGAGGTTTTAAATCTGCCTTTGGCAATTCATAAAATGACCCGTATTTTATTAAAAAGCCCATCTGTAACAATTGCATGAAGGGGGGAATAAATTTTCTCAGGACAATTTCCGAACGTATGAAGAACTTCGAGCTTACAGGGATACTGTACTCTCTATTAACTACGTATTCTAACCATCAACCTATATTTTGTCACCTATCGGCAGAGGACGGCCTATGTTGTACCCCTGACAAAAGTCTACACCAATTTCTCGCAGCTTATCATGTATTGCTTCTGTTTCCACGCTCTCAGCGATGGTTTTCTTGCCCATCAGTTGTCCAATTTCATGAATCGACTTCACTAAAGCCAGATCAATAGGGTCATCTACAATATCTTTCATAAAGACACCATCGATTTTCAGATAATCGACGGGGAACTTCTTGAGATAGGCAAGTGAGGACCATCCGCTCCCGAAATCATCAAGGGCAAACCGGAACCCGCGCTTCTTGAGTGCTGCGATAAAATGCAGTGCACTTGAAAGATTGCTGATTGCCGCCGTCTCTGTGATCTCAAAACAGACCTTGTCAGCCGGTATGCCCGTTGCATCAAGGCGGTCAAGAACAAACTGGATGAACTCATCGTTGCCTAATGTCTTCCCTGAAAGGTTTATGGTACAGAATGAGAGCTTTTCCACCTGGTCCGGATTCCCTGCAAGCCATTCAAAGGTCGTTGTGACCATCCATTGATCCAGCCTGGTTGCCAGATTGTAGTGCTCTGCGACAGGCAAAAACAGCGATGACGGAATCATGCGGCCTTCTTCATCTTCTATGCGGAGAAACAGTTCATAGGACTCACCAGCACCCTGGCTCATACTCACGGGGGCAATGGGCTGGAAAAATAAATGCAGCTGGTTCTCGGCAATTGCCACTTTTATTCGGTTTACCCACTGCATGTCGCCATGTCTCTTCAGGGCTTCCTCATCATCCTCGTGATAGACATGAACGCGGTTCCGGCCCTTGTCCTTGGCAACATAACAGACGCGCTCTGCAGTGCTGAGCACCCGTATTCTCTCTCCGCTCGTTGATGTAATGGGAACAACTCCGATGCTCACACCGATTGTATACCGTTTATCTCCCCACAGAAATATATAGTTTTCAATCATCCTGCAGAGAGTAGTGCTGACTTTTTCAGCCTCGTCCAGTGTGCAGTTCCTGAGTATCACGGCAAATTCGTCTCCTCCCAGACGGGAGAGAATATTATCTCCACCGACTTCCGTCTTCAGAAGAATCCCCAGCTGACGCAGGAGCTCATCCCCGGCAATGTGACCGCAGGTGTCGTTAATGATTTTAAACTGGTCCAAATCCAGGTAACAGAGGGCATGCTCAGCAGTCCCGCTGTGTGCATTTTCTAGCATGTCCTGCAAAAGCCGCTCGAACTCCTTCCGGTTTACAAGACCTGTCAGCGAGTCATGGGAGGCCTGATGGACAAGCTCCTCAGAAAGTTTGTGCATTCTGGATGTGTCGTCAGATACGACAAGTACAACGGGATTCCCTTGCTCATCTTCTGTAACATGGGCAGTGTTGCTCATCCACATAACATCCCCGTTTTTCTTCAAACTCCGAAACTCTGTACGATGAAGTTTTTCCGGAGTAAGCCTGATATCTTTCAGAAATTGTTCTGCAATATGTTTATCATCCTTATGGACATAGTCAAATACGGAGGTATTCACCAGCTCATTCTGAGTAAATCCGGAATACTCGGCACCAAATTTGTTCGCTGACAGAATAATCCCGTCAAGATTAATCGTTGTCAGCCTGGCTGGGTTATTGTCATAGAGGGCATGGAAGCGCTCCTTACTCTCACGCAGCGCCTGCTCCGCCAGTTTCCGGCTGGTGATATCCACGATAGTCCCCATGATCCGCACAATTCGTCCGTTCAAATCAAATATGGGGGCAAGAAAGTGGTTTGTCCACCGCTGGCCTGAAGCAGACATGTACGTACCCTCAAACTCGATATTTGAGTGCTGATCAATGCACTGCCGGTAGTGCCTGGTCACCCTGGACGCCTGTTCCGCCTTGAATGCTTCATCAGGACGCTTGCCGACAATCGTTCCTGAATAGGGCAGTTCGCCGTCCTTATCCTCCTTCCAGTTGACAGCAAAATAACGGAACGTTCCATCATCAAGGACATCGACAAGGTAAACATGTGCCCCGATGGAATTGAGGACAGGAATAACAGCGGCTCTGTCAGAGCTGTTTAACACGATAGCCGCCTTTCATATTTTCTCCTGTGTGAACACTTATTTCCGGAAAAGCAGCTGACTGGCATACATCTGCCACAGGCTCCACTCGATGCATTTAACCAGCCCGTCTTACGAGAGCATTTCAACTATGACCTTTATAACGGCCTTGATTCTTTCATAATTACTGTCCTCGTCCATAATGACCGTCTCTGACAGTGCCGACCAGACAAGCCCTTCCGTTTCCGCAGCGTAGAGATTTGTCTCGAGGTTGAAATAGTTATCCACAAATGTACGCCCATAACTGGAGGTGTAATTGTTGTACCAGCTGGACTGGCATGTCCTGGCCGTCTTTTTTTCGACCACGGTTGTACCGAGCATTGATAAGATATTGCTTTTTAAGCCTGATTTAATTTTAACAGAAAAACGGAGGTTGTCAATGGTTGTTTTTAATTTTTTTCCAACTGTCCTGAAAATTCCGGGGACCTGTTATAAAAAAATTGCGGTACGGCCTGTCTTCAACCAGACATGCCTAGATTTTTGCAGAGACTTCTTGTTTTGAGCTGTGATTTAAACCTGACTAGGACATACTTCTACCTCTACCATTTATGAAAAGTCCTTATCATGCAACATAAGAAGGGGTACTGAATTCATCTACTGCCCCCCCCCACCCATCATCAAACGGCTCTAGTACTGTTCCGGTATCTTCGGATAACAGTTCCCACTCCGGTGGGTCCTGTGACAGCCTCACCGCCCAGAGATTCAGATGCTCTCAGTATCTGCCATATTACTGACGCCTCTGTTATAAAACTGATTATCTTCCCGGAATCGGGTCGTACCGACATCGCCCCTCCGCAGTTCGGATAGATCAGGAGTATAAAATTGCAAAGTAAGTTTGCGGTTGTCGAAATAATATAAGACATCAAATCATTTCTTTCATGCTGGAGTCAATGATTTATCACTCCCCTCGAATTTCTCTCTTTCAGAAATAAGTCAAGCCCTTTTTGACGTAATGTCACTTGATGCTTTAAGCGAA
>CALZGI010000309.1 GCA_945786855.1 Thermodesulfovibrionia bacterium
CCCCGTACATTCAACATCTGCCATTTCTGCGGGAACAATGCTTATGGCTTTTTATTGACAGACCATCAAATAAGGAGCTACAATATGCTCACACGTTACTTAATATATGGAGGGTAAAATGCCTATTTATGAATATTTATGTCTTAAGTGCGATAAAAAATTTTCGCTTCTGCAGAGCCTTTTCCCTGCTGAAAAAAATACTGAGTGCCCCGAGTGTTCGTCAAGAGAAGTAAAAAAAATAATCTCTTCTTTCTCATGCGGGGCTGGTTCAGATGTCGGCTCTTCCTCATCAATGCCTGCGCCTAACTTCGGAGGTGGTGGCGGTTGAGGAGTTTCTTCCTGCTGAACAGTTTGTTCAGCAATTGATTGTGAGAAGAGAATCAGAGGAATGAATAGTGAGGTGAAACAGGGCTAGTTATCCCGCTCTTCCAGCCATTTCTTAACCAGTCTGATCTCCTCTTCCGTAAGTAACATACCCCGGGATTCTTCTTTCCCTTCCATTAAAGCCATGGCTTTATTGAACTGGGTTCTGACCATTCCGAAGGTATCACTGAATCCCTGTGAGTTTCCTTCCGAAAAGGTGATAGCAGTCTTAATGTTCCTTGCCGCCTCATAAGCATTGCCGGTCTGGGCATATGCTGAACCCCGGGCAAAGTAGGCGGCTCCGTAATCGGGCTTAATCTCTATGGTTTTATCAAAATCAATGATCGCTTTTTCAAACTCATCCCTGGACATTCGTGCAGTTCCACGATAAAAATATGCCCGTGCGTGCTGACTGTCCATGCCGATCACTGATCCAAAATCCTCTATAGCTTTATCAATCTGTCCCGTCTTAAGATACGCCACTCCACGGCTGAGAAGTACAACTGATGTATTCCCTCTCATCGTGAGAAATTCTGAAAAAACATCAATACTTTCCTGGTGTCTACCTTCAACAAAAAGCTTCCGGGCAGCTTCAAACAATTCCCTTGCCATCACACTGCCCCTTCTGTTTGCCTGTTTAAAATCAGTCATTGAAAAAACACTTATCTTTCGAAGAAAGTATTTCTGAGTGCATCATGATCACACAGTCACAAAGTGCTGCACCTTATCGCCGTCGTATTTCATGTATCATCATATGACTAATGTTTCCCTCTCAATATGATATATATCATATTGCCGGGCATGATAAATAAATAAAATGTAATGTTGAGGTTAATGAGAACTCTTATTTTTACTATCTATTATTGTGAAAAAACAGAAGGTTATCAAAACAAAGGTGTCAGAAAAAAAAGTGTTAGAAGAAGATTCTTCTGTGATATGTTTTAACAGGGACTGCAAACTGAGAAAACAAAAGAGCTGTAAGGGATTTGAAGGCTGCCCCGGTTTTCGGGGCAAATAAAATCTAAAGCCACCCCTGATACATACTTAACCAGAGGAAGCATCCCGAGAAAGATAGAATTTTTTCTGTAGAGCTCAACCGATCAGTTTTCACCAGCGCAACGAGACTGAGCGGGGACAAAAGAAAACAGGCTGTAATGTAAACCCATTTGGGGACGCGGGCTTTCTGCTGTGCAAGAGGGAACACGGAGCAGAAAGGGCACTCAATTTCTCCATCAAGGCGATGACCGCATCTGGCACATCGGGTTATGCCGAGAATACTATCTGTATCATTCTGCTCCATCACAGTGAAATACTTAAACAGGTATCATTTCCATACAGCCTTCATGCCCCGGGCGGGTCATACCATAGACAGGGATAATCAGATTGCATCATTATCATCAGGCGGGAGTTCATTCTCATCAAAAGGCATTACTCCAAGGCTTATCATTGCATACTCCACTTCCAAAACAAAATCTGCATAATCAAAGGAAGACATATCTTTCTTTAAAGCAAGGTCCACCAGATCATTTAACCCATTGAAGTTGAATCTCTTATCAATCACCCCCGCACGGTTGAGAAGCTCGTACACCTTGCTGTCATCATTTAGATTATCATTTTCATTTATGTGTAGTTTTATTTTGTTATCGGGCAATGAAACATACCACTGCATTGCGGAGACCAGAGCATCATAAAGAGTTACAATCCCCAAAGATATCCGTCCGTTCCGCAGTCTTCTCTTACCGCCGCGAATGTGAAATCGTGTTCGCAGGAGCAAAGCTTCCGCTGGACTGACATTATCGTAATCAATATTTCTAAAGTGCGGCATGTATCGACCTATTGGTTAGGATATCATATTCTACCGGGAAAAGAACATTCTTTATAAACTATAATGAATACTCAAGGCGCGTTAAATATTTATTATCACAGCGTGTTTAAAAAGGCCAAAATATCAGACATTTCTTCTTCAGAGAGATGATCAAATGACGGCATTCTGTTGAAAGGTTCAGTAAACTGGAGCAGAATGTTTACAGGACTCGCAGGCCGTTTACTGACAGGGAGTTTGTCATTTTTCAAAATCCCCTTCAATCCCGGGCCCACAATATTATCTGTGCTGTAAGCATTATGACAAAAACTGCACTTGGAGCCGAACAGGGTTTTCCCTCTTCCGACACTTTCTGAATCAGTTTTGAGAGAGAACCTCACGGATTCATCAATAGTTTGCTCCTTCCTGACGGTTACCTTCGTCTTATACTGCATCAGTTTATCAAAAGAAGGGTCTGTCCCAAAGTCGGATACAAGCAGATAATACCCTCCTGATGTCGCAACGATCCCAAAAGTGAGAATTGCCATAATCAGGCCAAACATCTTTGCCTGATTATAAAAGTGCCTGTAAACCCTGATATAGGATATTTTTATCCCCATGAGAACGATGACAAGCACCGCAAAAAGACTGTGGAAAGTACTTCTTGTTGATAGTTCAGCTCTCGTTACAACAATAAAATTGATACAGAAATACGCAATGAACGCAAAGACAAGGAGGTAGAATATACCATTGAGTCTGTGTAATCTCTTCAACTTGTCCGAATTTATTTTGATGTCCTTCCTTCCGAAAACCTCAAACATTGTGTACATAGCTATCACCGCTGATAAAAGCAGAACAACTGAAAGCAGAGATTTCAAAAAGAAAATCGACATCCAATCCTCCATATATTTCGATGAGCCAGCATAAGTATATCTCATTCCTTTCGGGCTGTCCACAGGGTATGGAGCATCCTGAGACAATTCAATCCAGAGCTGTTCCTTCAACTCTAAAGAGCAGTTTATGCCTGTTTATTCAAGAAATTTCAGCAAGTTGCCGAAAAAGTAAACATTATACAAAGGAGAAATAATGCCCGCTGCAGTTTTATTTGTTGATGATGAAGAAAAGGTACTGAATTCAGCAAACAGAATTTTCATAGACAATCACATAAAAATATTAAATGCAGCCAATGCTGAGGAAGCACTCAGTCATTTCCGGAATGAAGAGATATCTGTAATCGTGTCAGACAATCAAATGCCGGGAATGAGCGGCCTTGAGCTCCTTTCCAGAGTCAGGGAAATATCTCCTGATACTATCAAAATATTAATGACCGGTCACGATGACCTTGTGACTGCCGTTGACGCCATCAACCGGGACGAAGTATTCCGCTTTGTCATAAAGCCCTGGGACGGAGAAATCCTCATGCAGATTGTACAGGAAGGAATGAATCGCTACATGATCGTTCAGGGCATGAGGGAAAAAAATGAATCAAACCTGCTTTCTCTCGCACAGACAATCGAATTAAAAGACCACTACACACAGGGCCATTGCGAAAGTGTAGCCCGATATGCCCTGATGATCGGTACCACCCTCAACCTTGATGAAGAAACATTGAAACAGCTAAGGTACGGAAGCTGGCTTCATGACTGCGGGAAAATTGGTGTCCCCGAAAAAATTCTCAACAAAAGGGGTCAGCTCTCTGAAAATGAATATGAAACTATTAAACATCATCCGCGATGGGGCGCTGATGTGGCGCTACAGGCTGAACTTCCTTCAGAGATAGTCAACATCATCCTGCGTCACCACGAACGGTTTGACGGCAGCGGCTACCCTTCAGGTTTAGAGGGGACAGATATTCCCCATGAGGCAAGAATAGTTACAATCGCTGATGTCTATGATGCATTAACAACCGACCGTCCCTATCGGGAAGGATTTGATACCGCGAAGGCACTCGGAATAATGCAGAAGATGAAAGGAATTATTTTTGATCCCGATTTGCTCGACATCTTCCTCTATGAGTGCCTCAGAGTACAGGACAATCTCAAGCATCCCTCTATTCAGGCTTAATAGAGATTATTCCCGCCAGGACTTTTCCATTCACTTACTGATGTTGAACAGCAAAAATAATTTCACAATTTATTGTGAGCGTTCATTTATACATAAATCAGAGTAACGCTCCATGTCCTTCAGAAAAGCAAGGATTCACATTCTTGCCGGCGACCTATCGTGATCCACGGCGTTACTGCCTGTCAAATAATAAGAATTCGCTGCCATGCACGTTAACGCCATATGTAAAAACGTTTTAATCATGCTACTATTATGTTGACTCAGCAAACGGACACATAAGAATACCAGGTTACGCTGAATACTTAAAATAATGTCAGGGCGTCAGGAACGGAATCAGAATGGGTAATAATCTGGACAGCTGGAAAAGAGACTGGAGGTTCATGAGTGTTTTTTTTAGTGGGGACGAGATTTCAGCTATTACAAAAAAACTGAATAACCTGAAAATTCATACTGTAGTCTTTTGTTCTTATGAGAACCGGTTTGCCCGGAGCGGGGGACTGTCAGCGGTAACGACAAATATACTCCCCTATCTGAAAGAGATCAATCACATTCCCCGGGTTATTTTGATGACTCCCTTTCACTCGGGGGCAATGAACGAGAGACATGTGCGTTCCACGTCCAAATCATTCAATGTACTGTATAACAATAAATCAACAAAGGTCGAAATATTTGAATATCAATGGGATTATGATGATCCCGTTAAAGGTTCTTTAACAGAATACTATGTGAAGGCAGATGGTTATTTTAATGCCCGGAATAACCTTCATGATCCCTATACTTTTGATTCTGATAATTATGAGCTGAACGCGGCCATGCAAAGCGTAAACTCCCTTTTTTTCTGCAAGGCCGTCCCTTTTGCTCTGCAGGAACTGAATATAAAAAAGAATATTATTCTCCACCTCCATGAATGGCAGACTTCCCTGATAGCATTCACTGCCAAGGAAGCTATGCTGAATGGTACACTGGAATCCTGCGGAACTGTACAGACAATGCATAACTCTTATGATTCGAGTATCTCGAGAGGGAATTTGTCCAGCCTGATAGACACATCCAGGAAAAAGAAAATCTCCGGGCTCTCCGATAAGGTATTGTCTGCCTATCAAATCGGTCTGCAGCTGATTGACGCTCCCGTTACTACGGTCAGCGAACACTTTGCCGAAGAATTGACATCAGACAGAATACAGACAAAGCACTTCGCACCTCACCTTCAACATATTTTAAAAGCGAGTGGAGTATTCGGAATTAATAATGGGATGTTTGTCGACATTTCAAGAGAATACCCAAAAGGGAAAAACCATACCCTGCAGGACATAGAAAAGATCAAATCCAGAAAAAGAAAGGCTCTTTTGAGAATCCTCACTTCTTACAAACCTCCGGGACGTTTTGGCGACCTGACTTATGGTGGAAGGGCCATATCACACCTGCCTGATGATATTCCGATTCTGGTAATGAGCGGAAGACTCGATCCCATTCAGAAGGGCTACTCCGTATTCCTGCGGGCAATAGAAAATTTTGCAGAAGATGAAATTAAAGTAATACTCACACCCATGCCTGTCAATCCTGATGATCTGGATTATTTTTACGAGATAGCCTGCAAGTGCAAGGGAAATATTACGGTATTTCCAATCAGAATGAAGAAGGGCTATTATGAACTGCAGACAGGTGCCACATTCGGGATTATGCCATCCATATATGAGCCATTTGGTGCCGCCGTGGAGTACATGGCGAACGGTACGGTAAATATCGGGAGGGCAACAGGAGGGCTGGTAGATCAGATAGATGCTGAATGCGGATTTTTATTTAAAGAGGATGCTGTTTTTTACACCAGGGAAAACATGATGGATTTTATGGATACATCCCACATTATTCAAATGAGAAAAACAAACCCCTGGGCACAGAGTATGGCCGATAATCTTTCTGAAGTTATCAGGAAGGCAATACATTTATATCAGCATCACCGGGAAGCATATTATCAGATGATCATCAATGGTTTTAAAAAAGCAGGACAGTTTAACTGGGAAGAGAATGTTATAAAATATCATCAGGTTTATACAATGATAAGCAGTCCATAGAACGAACTTCGGGATATTCCCGGCACCTCACCTTCTTCTGCCCCAGACATATCATCGTACAGGGTCTAACCTGGTATCAATACACGAGCGGCTCATTCATGGATCCTTTTTTGAATGCCCGGAGATGAACAATTCCCTAATCTTCTCATGTATCGTTGTACAACCATGGTGAATTTTGGACTGATAATAAATATCAACAGAAGAGCACATTATTGGTGTACCGCCAGACCAAAACTCAATCTCACATTATAGCCTGCATAAACATATATCTAATTTAAATCATTAATACAGTAAGTTATCATCTTTACCTCCTACTTGTCCTTGACACCTTACTATATTTAGTATAATATTATACTTAACTTATTATTAGACTCAGTTAACTCTTGATCACGGCTTACTTATTTAGCATGACACCTCTTTCTCATACAAACAGGCGTGAGCGAAAAAAGTTTGAGACACGCCAGAAAATTACAAAAATTGCAATGTACCTCTTTGGTAAACAGGGGTTCGATGCCACAACCATGGAACAGATTGCCGATGAAGTTGATATTTCCAAGGCCACCCTCTATAACTATTTCCCTGTGAAGGAGTCCATCATCAGCGACTACTGGCAGAAGAACGTAAAGGATTTAAAACTCCAGATCCTCGAACTCATTCAGTTGCTGCCTGACACGAAATCCCGGATACAGAAAACATTTACGAAAGCAGCGAACGAACTGTTCCGTTCAAAGCAGGACATTTATAAAATTTATTTAAGCTACTGGTTAAGGAATTTGAATAATCCTTCCCTGAGCGAAAAACTACAGAGTGGATTTGAAGATGTATTTACTATGATAATAAAGTTAGGCCATCAGTCAGGTGACATCAGAAAAGACATCCCTGTCGAGCTTCTGGTGAAATATCTGGAAGTCGAGTTTCTGACAGCCTGCATCAGCTGGCTTTCAGATCCTAAATTATTCCCTCTGGAGAAAACCTTAACCCATACAGTTTCCCTTTTCGTTGACGGCGCAGGAACAGGAAGCAGAAAAAGTAAAAGTAAAATTGGTGGGAAAGATTCTGCGCAGGGCTCACTGCTCTAGCGTGCCGCCGTCATCATACTCCGAAAAATACAGATATTGTTCAATCAAATAATTAACTCGATATCTTAATGATAATATATGCACGCTCAGGCTGGTTCGTATTGCGTCTAAACTGAGGTATCAACTGCAGTCATTCCCGAGGCCTGCCTGCCGGTAGGCAGGTCTGTTGATCGGGAATCCAGAAACCACGCAGCACTATACAATTCTGGATACCCGCTTTCGCGAGTATGATAAACGCGGCAAGCCACAGGATATTAATCCCGAAGACATAGTAAAGGATCCCTCACTCCAGCCTCTTCAAACCCCTTCGCCCGTAACCTGCAGCTGTCGCACCTCGTGCATGGTTTATACCCGGTACGATCGCCGGCACGGGACCCTTCCTCATCATTCTCTCCCCTGCCCTCTTTCACCGGATCATAGCAGCTCCAGGTCATCGCAAAGTCAACACCAAGATCTGATCCTTTCTTTACTATCTCCGCTTTGGTAAGCCTTAAAAGAGGAGCCCTGACCCTGAATCTGATCGTCCCTTCAACAGAAACTTTTGTAGCCAGGTTAGCCATATTCTCAAAGGCATGTATTAACTCCGGCCGGCAGTCCGGATATCCGCTGTAATCGACAGCATTGACTCCAATAAAAATATCCTCAGCCTCAAGTGTCTCTGCCCACGCAAGGGCAAAGGACAGAAAAACAGTATTTCTCGCCGGGACATACGTTACAGGGATTACATCTGGTTCATGAAGACCGTCGACGGAGTTTTTGTCTTCTGCACTGTTGCACGGTTGCACTTTTGCACTGCTCTTGGGAACTTCAATGTCCCCGGTGAGCGCTGAACCGCCTATGTCACGCAGGTTGAAATTCACTGTCAGGTGTTTTTTGACACCATATTTTACTGCACTCCTGCACGCTGATTCAAGTTCGATGATATGCCGCTGTCCATAATCAAAGCTTAAGGCATAAATCTCATACCCCTGTGATTTTGCAATCGCAAGAGTTGTCGATGAATCCAGCCCGCCACTAAAAAGAACAACCGCACGTTTCATTCTTAAGATCTTTGCTGTCGACAGCAGGCTAAACCGCCTTATCCCCTATCCGGTCTTCAGTACCTGCCAACAGATTGCTGATATTTGATTTATGTTTATAAATTATGCATGCCGCAAGTACAAGACCAACAATTGATTTTACGTATGATGAACCGGAAATCATATACACAATCGGCATTGCAGACACTGATACAATAGCTGCCAGTGCAGAATATTTAAAAGCAACCGCAACTGCAATCCAGATAAACAGTACAATTGCGGCAACAGCAGGACTGTAGGCAAGGATGACTCCAAATCCCGTTGCAACCCCCTTCCCGCCTCTGAATGAGAGAAATACAGAGAACATATGTCCAAGTACGGCAGATATCCCTGCTACACCCGGCCAGAGGTCCGCCATAAGACCCGCAAACTCCGGTCTTTCTCCGGAGTAGTCGATGTTCTTGATCACATACTGACAGATCAGAACAGGAACCGCCCCTTTCAACAGATCGCCGAGCAGGGTAAAGATGGCAGCTTTTTTACCTGCCGATCTCAGTACATTCGTGGCCCCGATGTTTTTACTTCCCATGCTTGTTATGTCAAGCCCCATTTTTTTTGTAAAGATAATGCCAAAGGGGATAGAGCCTGATACAAAGGCCACAGGAATAATAATATATAAGGCCGGATAGAACGTTAAAGCATCAGCTATCATATCCGTTTCCAAAAGAGTATAAAATACTGTACTCCCGATATAATTCCCAGGATCATTGCAATCCAGAGAAGGACTATTCCGAGATGGTATAAATCAATGTCCTTGAATATCTCTGTCAATAGGAAAGTCTTGTCCAGGAGGAGAACAAGTATTGCCGAAATCTGCGCTGTAACTTTTATCTTTCCGCCCATTTCAGCGGGGATGACAATGTCTTTTGTAAGAGCGACAATCCTCAATCCGGTCACGATAAACTCCCTGGCGATGATTACAATGGCAATCCAGGCAGGAATAAGCTCCATGTCCACGAAAAGAATAAGGGCTGATATTACCAGGAGTTTGTCAGCAATAGGGTCAAGGAGTATCCCCATCTTTGTGACCTGCTTTGACTTTCGGGCCAGATAGCCGTCGAGCAGATCGGTCAGGGAAGCAATCGCAAAGAGCAGTGCACCAAGGAAAGGATGTTCCGGAGCTACCAGAATAAAGGGAAGAATTATGAGTATTCTGCTGAATGTAATAATTGTGGGAACGTTAACCAAGAGACTCCCCTGAGACTTTTTCCCAGAGCCCTGAGAATTTAAGAATGAGGTCCGTGAACTCCCTCACGGCCCCCCTGCCGCCTCGTCTCACTGTAATGATGTCCGCATGTTTTTTAATTTCCTCTTCTGCGTCGGCAGGTGCGGCAGTAAGACCCGCCCTTTTTATAAGTTCCTGATCGACCACATCATCGCCCATAAAAGCGACATTTTCTTCACTGCACTTATACTTCTCCATCATCTTTTCAAATACAAGTGATTTTTTGAATATTTTCTGATGAACATCCTGAATTCCCAGTTCCTTTGCCCGTATTTCAACGACCCTGGATTTTCTTCCTGTAATTATTCCAACCGGTATGCCCGCTTTTTGCAGCATCTTAATCCCGTGACCGTCCCTGACATGAAACCTTTTGTACTCATTTCCATCATTGTCAAGAACAATACTTCCATCGGTCAGGACACCGTCGACGTCGAGAAGCAGGAGTTTTATTTTTTTTGCCTTTTCATTTATCCCTTTTTTCATCCCATACCCCCACGCGTTCAGTTGTTCAATATACAAATAAATCAGCTTCGGCTTTTTCCTGTTAAATCAATATAAGCGAACTCAGACCTGAACAGTTATACAATCCCTGCCTTCAATAAATCATGAAGATGAATTACACCGTCTACAGTGTGATCCTCTTCAGCAACAACAAGGACAGTTATAGTATATTTTTCCATTAAAGCTACCGCTTTGGCAGCCAGCATATTTTTCCTGATCGTTTTAGGCCTGTGGGTCATGACTTCACCCGCCCGTAGAGAGAAAAAATCTTCACCCCACTTTTCAAGCCCCCTCCGCAGGTCACCGTCGGTGATTACCCCCAGGAGTTTATTGTCCGTATCAAGAACAGTTGTGAGTCCCAGTCTTTTTGAAGAGATTTCTATAATAGCGTCTTTCACAAGTGTATCTGAATCTACAGACGGGACAACATCTCCACTATGCATAAGGTCTTCAACCGTCAGGAGCAGTTTTCGTCCAAGGCTTCCACCGGGATGGAAGAATGCGAAGTCCTCCTCGGTAAATCCTTTTTTGCTGAGCAGTGATATGGCAAGGGCATCTCCCATTGCAAGGGCCGCAGTTGTAGACGCTGTGGGTGCCAGTCCCATTGGGCATGCCTCTTCTGCTACTGAAATATCGAGTGAAACATCGGACCTTTTTGAGAGAACAGACTGGAAGTTGCCTGTCATGGCAATAATTTTCATGTCCAGTCTCTTGAGGGTGGGAAGAATGCGCACAACCTCTTCAGTTTCTCCACTGTTGGAAATCGCAAGGATTACATCGTCCTTTGATACCATTCCTATGTCGCCATGACTCCCTTCAGCAGGATTCAGAAACAGGGCAGGCGTGCCGGTAGAAGCAAGAGTGGCTGCTATTTTTTTACCGATGATTCCGGACTTCCCCATGCCGGTGACAACCACCTTTCCTCTGCATTCATACATTACATGTACTGCCTGAACAAAAGATTCATCGACACGGTCAATAAGTTTCCTTACTGCATCCGCTTCTATTTTTAATATATTTTTTGCGTCTTCAATAATCTTATTCATAACAAAATTTATGTTCCTTTTCCTTCAAACGAAAGACAGTCATTTATCAACTCTGGTCTTCCCACTTCCTCACAAGAAGGTTCAGTGCCATGAGCTGTTCTGCCAACAGGGCAAACATGTCGAGGGACAGCATATTCGGTCCATCGCAGGGGGCCTTGTCAGGGTCGTCATGAACTTCCATAAAAACGGCATCGCAGCCTGCCGAAACCGCTGATTTTGAAAGAGTGCCAATAAACTCTCTCTGCCCTCCGGAACAGGACCCCTTTCCTCCGGGAAGTTGAACACTGTGCGTTGCATCATACACAACAGGGTATCCGAAGCTTTGCATTATCGGTATGGACCGCATGTCAACCACAAGATTATTATATCCGAATGTAACGCCTCTTTCAGTCAGCATAACGTTCTTATTACCGACGGAAGTCACTTTACCTATAATATTCTCTGCGTCACCGGGTGCTAAAAACTGTCCCTTCTTTACATTGACCGGTTTTCCGGTCTGCGCTGCAGCCACAAGTAAATCTGTCTGTCTGCAGAGAAAAGCCGGTATCTGGATAATGTCCAGCACTTCCGCAGCATCGGCAACTTCCTCAACAGAATGAACATCAGATATAACGGGAAGCTCAGTTTCATCTCTGACTTTTTTCAGAATAGAGAGGCCTTTTTTGATTCCGGGCCCCCTGAAGGAATTCAGAGAAGTCCTGTTTGCTTTATCAAAGGAGCTTTTAAATATTATTGGGATTCCAAGAGTTTCCCCGAATTGCTTCAGTCTTTCAGCATGCCTGAGAGTGGAAACCGCATCCTCAATAACACAGGGACCGGCAATAAAGACAAGCGGGTTTCCAGCCCCAATTTTAACGCTTCCTGCTTTTACTTCCCTTGTTTTCATCTCCGAAGCATCTTTCTGTGAAAAACCCCCTACCACCAATGCGCGGCAGTACGGGGGATTTATTTAACAACCAACAATGAACTTAATTTTATGGTTATTCAATATGTTAACATCACTAGTCTTACAACTTACATTAAACTCACTTCTTGGGACAGTGCACAGCCATGTCATGGACATCCTCGGCAGCTTCCATAATGCCTTCGGCAAGTGTGGGGTGTGCATGAATTGTGTGAGCAATATCTTTCACTGTCAGTCCTTTTTCCATAGCTACTGCAATTTCATGGACTAAATCAGAGGCATGCGGTCCGATAATGTGCGCACCGAGTATTTTGTCGGTGCTCGCCTCTGATATGATTTTGAAGAGCCCCGCTATTTCACCCATGGCATGAGCCTTTCCTAGGGCCCTGAACTGAAACCGCCCGACCTTGTATTGAATTCCCTTGTCCACAACATCCTTTTCCCTTAGACCAACAGACCCAATTTCAGGGCTGGTAAAAATTGCAGCAGGTATAACATCGTAGTTGACACTGGATTTTGCTCCCATGGCGTTTTCTGCAGCAACCATACCTTCCTTTGAAGCAAGGTGGGCAAGCATAATACCTCCAACAACATCGCCTATCGCGAAAATTCCCCCTACATTCGTCTGAAGGCTGCTGTCAACTAAAATCTCCCCTCTCTGCCCTGTTTTTACGCCAACCGCTTCAAGCCCTATTTCCCTGCTGTTTACAGACCTGCCGATGGAAACAAGCACTTTTTCCGCTTCAATGGTCTTTCCGTTCGACAGTGCAACCGATACTCCTTTGTCCCGGACATCAACCTTATCAACGCTTGTGTTTGTTAATAATTTAATTTTCTTTTTCTTCAGTTCTCTTTCGAGTAATTGAGAAATTTCTTCATCCTCAGTCGAAACCGCGTTTGGCATCATCTCAACCATTGTCACATCGGAGCCGAATTCTTTATAGATAAATGCAAATTCACACCCGATAACGCCTGCTCCTATAACGAGAAGGCTTTCAGGTACTGAATCGGGATTAATGGCATGATCACTGGACAGAATCCGGGTACCGTCATAAGGAAATACAGGTATCTGCGCGGGCTTTGATCCCGTCGCGATAATGATTTTATCCGTCTCCACTTCAGAAGTTGAACCGTCCGGGAAAGACACCCTGATTAACCCAGGATTTACTATGACTCCCCTTCCTTCAATAAGCCGTACGCCCCAGGATTTGAAAAGACCACGAATTCCTTTTACCTGTGTTGCAACAACCTTGTTTTTTCTCTCGACTATTCTCTCTATATTCGGGGTTATCGTCCCCTCGAGGTCCAGTCCGTAATTTTTGGCATTTTTTGCCTTGTGCAGGACTTCTGCTGAAGCTATTAATGTCTTTGTGGGTATGCATCCCCAGTTAAGGCATGTACCTCCAACTTCACCTTCCTCTATAACCATGACTTCAGCACCAAGCTGGGCAGCCCTTATAGCTGCAACATAACCACCCGGTCCGGCACCCAGTATTGTTATCTTCATTATTTCAGTTTCACCTCATCTTCGAGATATTTTTCATAATCAGCTGAATCCATGAGATCACCCAGTTCTGAATCACTCTCCATTTCAATAACCGCAACCCATCCCTTGCCATAGGGGTCTTCATTGATTATTTCAGGAGAATCTCCCAAGTCTTCATTAAATTCAACTACGGTTCCGCTCACGGGACTGATAACAGACGAAGTGGCTTTCGTCGATTCTATCTGGGTAAGTTCAGTGCCTGCCTCTATCGTGGACTCAAGTTCAGGGGCATCCACATACACAATGTCACCAAGTGACTCCTGTGCATAAAATGAAATCCCTATGGTTGCCTTGTTCCCTGACACTTTAACCCACGCATGCTCTTTATGATATTTGACATCATCAGGATACATGTTTACCCTCCTTGATTAAATTACTGGTTCTGTGTTCTTTCTTGAATAAAAAGGTGTGTGAAATTCTAATCATAGAAATACAATTTGTCAAGAAAACAGCTTATTCAGCAAGGAATTTATCGATATACTGTTTCGACCCTTTGCCGGTCCAATCCCTGAAGCCTGTGAATTTTTTCTTAACGATACCCTCTTCATCTATAAAGTATGATGTGGGAAGTCCAGCAATATTGTAAAGTGCAGCCACTGTGCCGTCGCTGTCGGAAAGGACCGGAAATTCAGACGGGTTTTTTTTCATATAATTTTTGACTGTTTCGATTGAACGGTCAATGGAGACAGAAATGATGGCGAGTCCCCTCTCGCCGTATTCGGCATGAATCATGTTCAGGTGGTTCCTTTCTTTTCTGCAGTATGGGCACCATGTTGCCCAGAAGTTTAAAAGAACATTCTTCCCTTTTAATGATGAAAGGGATACTTCCTTCCCTGTCAGATCCTTCAACACAAAGTCAGGAGCGCTCGCACCGATCCTGCTGTCGACAAGCATCGGATTAAATCCCTCGGCACTGTCAATAGTCACCTGGGAAACAAAAAGGTACAATCCGGCAATAAAAGCCAGGACACACAGTAAACTATATCGTTTCATATTTCTTTCTTTCCTTTATATAGAGTAACCTTATCATGTTTTAATGGTGCCGGAGGCGGGAGTTGAACCCGCACGTCCTTGCGGACAATGGATTTTGAGTCCACCGCGTCTGCCATTCCACCACTCCGGCTCCCTTGATTTTAAAGGGTTTTATCAACCTTTACGCAAACTATTATACAACAATAGTAGTAGAAAAGAGGGCACTATACAGAAAATACATTACAGAATGGGAAATAGAAATAGAATGAAATGAAATTTTATTCAATAATTTTTGTGTTCCTATGATAAATGCAGCCTCTGTCTAAGTATAAATAATTCGAGATGTAGAAATGGTGCTGAATGACGCAGGGGAAATGGTACAGAACGCATGGAATGAATTACCAATAAAATGTCCTGGGATGGCAATTGATGAATATATTGTAATGCCCAATAATGTACATGGCATCACATTCATTGTAGGGGCTCCTCTTGTGAGTGCCCATGCCTTTCCATCACCCCGGAGTCACTCGTATTATTAAGATAAACAGACCATTCGTTAATAATCAAAGAGATATGTATTTTGGTAGATATCAGTGTGGTCAACTTTAATTTATCCATTAAAGTTTTATCCCCTTGATACCGAATAGTATAGTAAATATTTCTTAATGGAAATGCTGTTAAGCATGATATAAAACTTATTAATCAGTCACTTGATTGTGTGATCATTATGACCATATTATTACAAGGCGTCTACATACTCCTCTCATCGAGGCGTACATACTGAACTGATGTAAAGGAACATATTAATGTTTGTGATAATTGGTATCATTGTCGTTTTCGCATCTGTAATCGGCGGGTATGTTCTCCATCACGGGAATCTCCATGTCCTCTTTCAGCCCACAGAATTGCTCATTATTGGCGGGGCTGCCGTCGGTGCTTTTATAATTCAGTCCCCTGCTAACGTCCTGGGAATAGTTGTAAAAAATAGCATGAGAGTATTGTCTGCAAAGGGGCCCAATAAAAGTCAGTTCCTTGAGGTACTGGGATGCCTGAATGCAATATTTACAAAGATGAGGAAGGAAGGACTTATCGCCATTGAAGGTGATATTGAAAATCCGCAAGAAAGTCCCATATTCACCAAATACCCCAGCATTCTCAAAAACCACCATGCTCTGGACTTTATCTGTGACAACCTGAAGGTAATTATATCGGCAAACGTAACTCCCTTCGAACTTGAGAATGTAATGGACCTTGAGATGGAGTCCCATCACCATGAGGCGATGATTCCGTCTCACAGTATAAATAAAATTGCCGATGGACTTCCGGCCCTCGGTATCGTAGCCGCTGTACTGGGCGTTGTCATTACCATGGGGAAGGTCAGTGAGCCTCCGGAAGTACTTGGTGCAAGCATTGGAGCAGCTCTTGTGGGAACATTCCTCGGCGTATTGCTCAGTTATGGATTTGTTGGACCCGTGGGAACACACCTTGAGCATATAGCTGAGGATGACCTTCTTGCCTTTCAGGTAGTCAAAATAGCCCTCGTCTCCTTTGTAGGAGGTTCAGCGCCGCAGATAGCCGTCGAATATGCGCGTCGCGTGATCCCGTCAGGTGCAAAACCGAGTTTTACGGAGCTTGAGGAGTCATTGAGAGCATGAGCAACAATAATTCAATAATAGTCAAGAAAGTAAAAAAAGTCAGCGGAGGCGGTCACCACGGTGGTGGATGGAAAGTTGCATATGCAGATTTTGTGACAGCCATGATGGCCTTTTTTTTACTCCTCTGGCTTCTCTCAATGGTGTCAGATGAAAAAAGGGCCCGGCTGTCAGCCTATTTCAAGTATTTCAGTTTATATGACAGCGGCGGCACATCATGGATGGGCAAATCAAGTGACATTTTTGCTGAGTCCGGAGAAAATAAGATGAAAGTATTCGCTGACAGACATGGTGATACTGTTGAAAATTCAGAAGTACTTCAGAAGAAAATGCTGGAAGTTGGTGATGCAATAAAAGAGGGCATTTCAAAAAAAATGGGTGATATGGAAGACCAGGTCCTTATTGATATTGTTGATGAAGGTATCCGGATTCAGATGATCGACAAAGAAGGCAGTTTAATGTTCGAACGCGGAAAAAACACATTAACACCAAAGGCCAGAGAAGTCCTTAAAATATTAAGTAAAGATATCAACAGTGTTGATAACAAGATTATCATTGAAGGACATACAGACTCACTGCCCTATGCCGGAAAAGAGTACAGCAACTGGGAACTGTCCACGGAAAGGGCGTCATCAGCGAGAAGGGCCCTCGAATCAGAGGGGCTGGATCCGAAAAGGATTTCCCGCGTCGCCGGGTATGCCGACTCAGACCCGCTTATCAAAGATGACCCGAGAGATCCTCGTAACCGCCGCATCAGTATTACCCTTAAGGCACCAGAGAGAAAAAAGGAAGATATTGTCGTAATAAAAAGTGATGGCCAACAGTTAAAGGATGTGCCGAAAGAACTTATATCCACAATAGATAGTAAATCAATTCCGCACCCTGAAGCAATAATGAAAGAAAAAGCGGCAGCAGGTACATCGACACGGGACTACGACTCTATCATTCGGCAAGGCAACGTCAAGATGAAAAACGGAAATTATTCTTCAAATACAAAGAATCACAGTCCTGCCGGGCAAGAACTTAATAATGTGCGGGGTGGACCGAGAGTACCGGTAATCAAAGAACTTTTAAGTCCTGTTCTGTCCGATGATCTGTTCACCGACACACCGGGTGGAAAATAGTTAGTTTAATTGAGGCAACTTGATGGTGAATAAAGTCCCTTCGCCGGATGTACTCTTCACCTCTATCGTCCCACCCTGTTCTGCTATGATGCCATGAGCGATTGAAAGCCCGAGACCTGTACCCTTGTTCACCGGTTTTGTCGTGAAGAAGGGGTCAAATATTTTTGGGAGCACGTCAGGCGGGATTCCCCTGCCGTTATCCGCCACCTCTATGAATGTGGTCTTCGATTCTGCATCAAAATATGATTTAAACTCAATGCGCCCCTTCCCTCCAGCTTCTGAAATGGCATGTTCGGCATTTATGATAAGGTTCAGTATCACCTGCTGTATCTGCTGGTGGTCGACAGAGAGGGAAGGCACGTCGCCATAATTTCTGATTAATTCAATATTCGTAGATTTCAGCCAGTACTCGTGGAGTTCAATAGTTTTGTCGATAATGTCATTTATTTTTACTACACTCTTCTGGGCAGGTGTCTGTCTCGAAAATGTAAGCATATTCTCAACAATTCGCTTGCACCTTATTGCAGAATCATAGACATTCCTGAGGTACTTTTCGTTCTTATCATTTTGATTTTTCATGAGAAGCATTTCTGTGTAACCGATAATTCCCGTAAGGGGGTTATTGATCTCATGGGCTACCCCTGACGTCAGTGTTCCAAGAGATGACAGCTTGTCAAGATGATAAACCTGGTCTTTCAGCCGCCTGGTTTCCGTAATGTCTCTCATAATATATACTGCGGCTTCATGGTCATCATAATTTATCGGATAACAACTGATCAGGTAGTCCGTATTATTCAGGGTCCTCTCCACAGAACGGGACGAGAAACCCTCCTTTGCATCAGGCAGCAGGCACCACTCGTGGGGCTCGCTCAATTCAAAAAGCTCGTAGTAGGGTTTCATGATGATGTCTGCCGGCTCCCTGTCGAAGAGATTGGCAAATGCCTTGTTCGTGCGTAATATTTTATAATTCTGGTCAATCACGAACAGGTAATCCGTTATGGCATCAATGATGTTCTGCCACCACTTCTGACTCGTGTGTATCTGCCTGAATAAGGGTGACTGCTGCCCCAGTTCATGCTCTTCCTCTTTCATGTCTGTTTCTTTTCTCATCTGGGTTCTTTTATGCTTTCAGCTTCACTGAGAATGACTATGTTGACCCTCCTGTTTTTCGCCCTTCCCGACGGAGTATCGTTTGACGCGACCGGTTTGTACTCTGAATAGCCTATTGTTGATAACTTGCCCGGTGGAATATTATGGTTCTCGACAAAATATTTTGCAACACTGATCGCTCTTGCGGCAGACAGTTCCCAGTTTGAAGGAAATTTTTCATTATGTATTGGAACATTGTCCGTGTGACCCTCTATTCTGATCATATTGGGATACTTATGAAGAATGGATGCTATTTCGTCCATTATATCCCTGGAATCATCTTTCAGTCCGGCATTTCCCGAAGGGAAAAAATATTTATCCGCAACGGACATGACGACACCCCGGGTATCCCTTGTGACATCAATAGAACCCTTCGATTCCTTTATAAATGTTCCGAGAATGTCTTTTACGTCAGATTCTACCTCGACATTGGCAGGAACAAATATCTGAACTCCTTCAATAACTGAGAGCGCATTTCCACGCGCCCCTTCCACATGAAAGGCAGACCTCATGGAATCGACAAACTTTCCAAGTTTGTCAGAATCGATATTACTTATCGCATACATTGCAGTAAAAAAACAGAACAGAAGTGTAACAAAGTCTGCGTAGGAAACCATCCAGCGTTCAACATTCTCATGTTCTTCCTCTTTCTTTCGCCTTCTTCTCATTATTCTGTCAGTACGGGAAGCAGGGGAGCAGTTCTCTCTCACCCGGTTTCACGATTTCATGCATTACATCAAAACAGCAGAGACAATGTTTTTCAACGGACATCATATTATTCATTTCATGCCCGATGGTCATTGGACAGAAAGGAACTCAGTTGTTCCTTGAGGTAATAAGGACTTTTTCCAGCCTGTATCCCGATCACTCCTTCGATGATCATCTCCCGAAGCATGATTTCCTGTTTCATGTTATTGATCATTTTTTTTGCAATCGGGAGAAATATTAAATTTGCGGAAGCCACCCCGTACACAGTGGCAACAAACGCAACTGCTATCCCTGAACCGAGTTTGGTCGGATCGCTCAGGTTTTCCATAACGTGAATAAGGCCGAGAACGGCACCGATTATCCCTACTGTCGGGGCATACCCGCCGGCGGCTTCAAAAACCCTTGCTGCCCTCCCCCTGTCCTGCTCGAAGGTCCTGTTGTCCTGTTCAAGTGAGTTGTACAGCATGTTCTGGTCTATACCGTCTATCATAAGTCTGAGGGCACGCTTGAAAAAGCTGTACCTGATATTGTCAATGTCGCCGTCCAGAGATATTATTCCCTTTTGCCTTGCCTTATTCGCATAGGCAACCATTTCCTGGATTATAAGGCGGTCCTCGGGTAAATGTTTCTCGCCCATAAATACATTTTTCAGCATCCGGACTGAAAGTACTATATCCTTCAAGGAAAAGCTAAGGAATGTTGCACCAATCGTACCTCCAAAAACAATTAAAGCAGCGGAACCCTGCATAATGGAACCGATACTTCCTCCCTCGAGGGTGTTTCCTCCAATAACTGCGGCAATACCGAGAAAGAGGCCGATGACACTCGCTTTATTCATTCGATCCCGCTTCTTTCCGCTTTCTGATTGTTTCCCTTTGATGAGACATGGTGTACTTCACAATCTCATTTCTCACGGAATCCTCCATGTTAATGTATTCAATGGCAACATCATATTGATTATCCGGCAGATCAATTACCCTCTTTACTTCGCCGTATGCAAAAACAGCCACAGGCGGATAGGTAGGCAGGAGGAGTTTGATCTCCATAATATCGCCCTCTTTGACGGGGTGGTCCACAGTAAATCGGATTCCTGAAGCGCTGATATTGACAAATTTCTTTTCGGGCTCCAGCAGCCCTTCTTTTTCGAGCATTATATGATTAATGATAAAGTCGAGTTTGGTTTTTATTTCCGTCATCATTCTGTAGAGTCTTGAATTGTCCTGAGGTTCCGAAACAATCTCATCAGGAACCGGCTCCGATATACCTGTAACATCCATAAGAGAAAATGCCTTTGAGCTCATAGCTGTTTCAGCAAAACCCTGAAAGCTTTTCTCGTCAATTTGCACAGGGCTTGCTACTACAGAAATAATATCGTCTACCCTGAAGAAGTTTCTCTTCTCCTGCTCTGCCCTCTTTTCCTTTTTTTCATCAGACATTAGTGCCTCCCACGTTGTCTCATTTTCAATCCCATTGCAATCATACCGGTTCTCCCAAAATTACTGCTCATCATTTTTTAAATCATTTACAAGGTCGCTGTATTTTTTCAAGCTGTTGTCTTCATTATCAGAGAAGGCTCCCCTTTTCAGTGAATCGGCCTCTCTGGTATTCATTGCGTTGTGTACCTCCTGTTTCTCAGCGCCTTCTGCGTAGTCAGGTGCGTTGCTGTCATCCCCACTTTTTTGCGAGGCCCTGCACGCTTCCAGACACCGGTACGTCTCTTTCAACTGATGTGAAAGCGTCTCGTTCTCATTGATAAGAGACGCCAGTTTATAGGCATTCCTTACAACCAGCAGCAGCTGCTGCATCACAAAGGGCTTGACAATATAGTCATATGCGCCCTCTTTCATTGCCTCGAGCGCCGTGTCAAGTGTTCCGTAGGCGGTCAGAAGCACGACTGCAATTCTCGGGTTCATCTGTACCGATGTTCTGAGCACTTCCATGCCGTCAGCGCCCGGCATTCTCAGATCGGTCAATACCAGTTTTATGTCTTCCATCCTGAGGATCTCAAGCGCAGCAAGACCGTCATTGGCAACAATAACGGGATAGCCTTCTTCAGAGAGAAAGTTCACAATAACGTCCTGTACTATCTGGTCATCTTCTGCAATAAGAACTTTGAATTCACTCTTATCCACTCTATTTTATTTCTCCTTTCTCTCCCTCCCAGAACCGATGAAGAGGCGTCTGGAGTGAGGGGAATTGACCTGTTCCTTATTTATCTTCACATTAATCTCTGTACTCATGTACTTTCTCACCAAGGGCCCCAAGCCACTCATCCTCTTTTTGCAGTAAAGGTGAGAGTTCATACTCTATGAGGTCAGACAACATGACCCAGTCCTTTGACGCCATGGCAGTATGCATCTCCTGAAACAGGTCCAAACCCGAATTATCGGCCGAAATAGGGTCCGGCGGCAGGCCAAATCCATTATAGTAATCAACTCCTTCTCTGAGCTGATCCACAAATTCTACAAAACACGCGAGGTCCTGAATATTTTGCGTCAGATTCGTAAACACCTTTTCGCTTTCTTCAAGCCTCAGGTGCTGGATATTGCCGGTAAATGTTTCTGCAAGTTTTGTTGCTGAATATCGTGCATCGCTGATACTTTCCCGTATAGCGTTGATAAGTTCCGGCCTTTCAATTACTTTCTTTACTTCATTCATGTCCTCCTCCTCTTGTTGAATATTACTCTCAATGTTTAACACACATTCAGGATCCCTGCTTGCCCCCCTGCACATTCACCCGCCCCTCCCTCTGATGTAGATTTCATCAGAGCTATGATCCTGTCTGTTAATTGATGCATCATGTCAGCCCGGAGATTTAATTCTCGATACATTGCATGGGAAGCTTCAGATACTTCACTTAAATCATTTCCCTCCAATGCCTCCTTTGAGTATTTGAAAATCACGACGAACGGCCTGAGACATGGATTCGTGTGTCCTGCGAGCTCGATTGCAGCATCTATGGATTCGACTTTTCCCAGAAGCACCTTTAACGCTTCAATGTTTATGTCTTTTTTTTCACTTTCCCTGAAAATGCGTCCCGTCTGTTCCATGCCCTGACCTGACAAATTTACCAGCTTTTTGAGACTGTCAACATCAGCTTCGATTGAGAGGGCTGTTTCATGAAAGTCACAGAAGCTATCATAAGCATTCATTTCATCCATAATATTTTCATATATTTCTTCGCCCATCCGCTCCTGCCCATCAGTTTCCATATTCCAGACATGTCTATAGAGAATGCGATAGAATGTCTTGTTGTCCAACGGACGTCTAACGAGCGGAGCATAATCAAGATATCCATCTTCTTTAATTCGTGACCGGTATACCTGCACATTCTCCCAACGGGCAGCGTCTGACCCAGAAGGTTCACTGTCCTGATTCAAAGCAATCCGGGCAACTTCAAGAACAGCAGACGGTTGAATATGGGATTTGCACACCATATCATTACAGCGAACATCAAATCCGCAGGGTGAACAGGCGAGGTCTGCCTGTATCACATAATGACCTTCTCCGTAAGGACCGGTCTCCATGAAATGGACATTTGCAGTTGAAATATCAAGAACTCGCGTACCGACCGATGTAGCAATATGCAGCGGCCCAGTATCGTTGCTGATAAAGAGGCCGCATCTCCCCAGCAATGCTGCGAGTTCTCCCAGACTCGTTCGCCCGACCAGGTTCAATGGGGTAACGCTTGCAATCTCTTCAAATTGCTCAGAAAGGGTTCTCTCTCCCTCAGTGCCAAACAATACTATTTTTGCTCCCAGCGTTTCGACGATCATCTCTGCGAGCCGGGCATAGGATGAAACGGGCCACGTCTTTTCACTGTTGCTTGCGCCAAGATGAAACCCGATAAGCACATCGCCCTTTGAAATCCCCGCATTCGTTAACAGTGCTGAAGCTCTTGCATCGTCCCTTTCCGATACACTGTATGTCAGCTCTTTTATTTCAGATTTTACCCCCCCTATTTTCAGATACATATCCACCAGATGAAAAGGATTATAGATTCTGTTCGGGATTACATTAAAGAAATATCTCATCCACGGATGCTTTATGACCCTGTGGCCTTCCGAGTCAATAGTGAATCCCCTTACTTCTGCGGCATTCAGGAAAGACGTTAACAGTGCGCTGATCGGCGAATGAGTAATATTGATTGCAAGGTCATATTCCCTGCCTCCGAGCAGGCTTATGAAATCTTCCAGATATTTATAGTTCTCAACAAGAGAATGTTTTTTTTCTGTGAGCCTGTTTCGATAGTCATTCATATCAAAGTCAATAAGTTCATCTATATAGGGGATTCCGTTACATATTTCGAAAAATGCCGTGTTCACCAGCAGCGTAATTCTGGATCCAGGATAGTGCTCCTTCAGCCCGGCCATTAAAGGGGTCGTCTGCAGGAGGTCGCCCATACGCGTCAGGTTTATAATCAGTATTTCTTGCATATATTATTACCGAACAAACTCATTCATCATGAGAAAGAGGGTTTCCATTCTGTTTAAGTCGCCTTCTCCTGTCGTGATATTCTCAACAATCCCGGAGAGGGACACCCTCTTCCTTTCTGAAAACCGGGACAAATATTTCGAAAGTTCTGCATCATCTTCCGCCTCATCAAGAAGGGACTGCACGTTCTCACCTTCATTAGACCAGAGGGTTGGCTCAAGAGTTCTTTCTGCGACAATCTTTAACATCTCCTTCATCCTTTGTTCATAGGTATGATCCTGCAGAATTCTCTTTCTGGCATTTCGGGTTATCCTTTCTCTTTCCCCGGAGCGGGCAAGATAATAAGCCGCCTTGTTTCTTAGGTCGTTCAAATCGTCATAGAGAATAATCTCTTCGCCTTCTTCAAAGAGATCATCCATCTCTGATCGCCGGTCTGCGAGCTGAAATCCGCCGCAGCTTGCTATCTCGAATGTCCGCGGATTCACAAAATCCCCGAATGGATGTATTCCCCTGTGATAGGTTGATGAATGAAGATTGATATTAATCTTCGTTGCATTGAATATTTTCACTATTTCGTCCGTCTCCATTCGCTGCCCTGATCTTTGAATGCATGGCGCCAGCGCAGAATTCATGTCCCAGTCTGAGCCCCATATCCTGAAATCGAAATCGAGCAATCCTTTCAGGAAATGTCTCCTGTTATAGTATCCGGCACCCACGAAAGAGAGGTCGCTCCCGTAACTCTGCCGTTCACTTTCAGCCAGCTCCAGGGGCCGGTGAATTTCCGGACTGGCAGCCATGGGAAGGTATGAGTAATTCCTGATGCCTTCCTTTTCGAGTTCTGCAAAGAAAGGTTCCCTCTGGATTGTAAAAAAGAAATCATAGTGAGGTGCAATCTTTTTCCAGTAATCCATGAGTCTGAAATCTTCGACAAACCAGTATGCTGATCTGGTTTTTTTCTGCTGCAGACGTTTGAGACATTCCGGAGACAAGGGAGACTGCGCAAGGGACAATACGATGTCCGGCCTGAACTCCTCACACCGCGCCATGATTATCTCCGATATAAAGGTGGTAAGAATCTCTGACAGTTTGTTGTACTTCTCACTGTCTCCCGATATGTCCCTTGCCAGAAAAAGATCATCGGAAAATCGGCTGTTGTCTATAAATTCCACGGTATGGCCCATCTTGATAAGTGCCCGTGAGCAATAACCGGCAATCTGAAGAGAACCTCCATATATCGGTCCTACCACAACGATCCTCAGGCCCCTGCTTATTGACTGAAGAGATCTCAATTTATCCTGAATATTTTCGAAATATGCCATGTTCAGGTTTACTGAGGGTTTGTACGGCAAAATGGCGAATGAGTCCTTTACAGAAGCCACCTCATTTTTTGTTACAATTTTGACCCGGTAAATGAGAGATGTCAGATCCACACATTCCATTGCTTTTTTTATGATATCCAGCCTCGGTTCATAAACAATTATGCTCCTGTCCGAAGCTTTGCTGAGTTCCAGCAGGTGATACCCCAGACCGAAGCCGAGGACATGTATCTCTCCCGCATTTCCAAGCTCTTTTGCATGGTGTTCGACCCATGTTATTGCCTCTTTCACAGGGTCATAAAGACTGTGAAGACTGATATTGCTGACCCGGAGCGAGGGAATACCTTTTTTTGATTTGACAAGCTCAATATCCGAGCCGCATTGTGTGCTTAAGACAGCTTGAGCCAGGTGTCTATCGTACTTTTTGAGTACTGCCATGTTTTTTTTAAATGTCATTGTATCTTTCAAGGAAACAGCAATCCCGTCATAAAATTATCCACGCATGGTATAAAGCAATTATCTTGCCAAAATCTAATAGGATTGCAAAGGGAGAGAGTTTACTTGGGGTCTTATACTGTAACTGTCTGTATTTATGTAAATTAAAGAGATATTTGCATATATCGTCAATACAGTCTCTATTGACCATGAAAGAGCGAATTTCATTGCTTCGTCAATATGTTGACATGAAAGCAGGATGTTTTTTTTAATAATCCCGGCAAGAGGCTATGGGCACTGGGCAGGAGGATAAGAATGATCTTGAACTTACCCCTTGCCCCTAGCCCCTGACCTCTCGCCTCTATTTTTTCCTCATTTATATTTTTGTTCCATACTCTGAATTAATACGCGAAGCCGGTGTTTATAGGTATGATCTTTCAGAACTCTTTCCCTCCCAAGCAAAGCAACACGCTCCCTCTCCCAGGGGTATTTCAGGTAAAACTTTATAATTTCCGGAACTTCGTCTCTGTGTCTGTACACAATTATTTCCTTATTGACTTCAAATAAATTATTCATCGAATCCTGATAGTCTGTAAGCAGAAAGGCACCGCAGGCAGGCACATCGAATACTCTTTGATTGACCGCTTCCCTCATCTGCCGGCTGGTAGCATTAAAATTGACCTTGCAGGCATTGTAAAAAAAAGGAAGCTCTTTATAGTAATGAAGGGGCTGCTTCAACCGGATAGCATTGTCTTTTAACAGCTGGTCCCATGAAGGATCGCCATGAATTACAGCGTCAAACCGTGCAAGCTCAGTAATGAGAGAATTACGGTATTTCAAGGTTGCCTGCCAGAGAACAGCCGCTTCGAAATCCATTTTTTCTTTTTCATCGAGATCATCAAAGAGAACATGATCGCTCCCCCCGAGATAGTCGCCGATTGAAGGAAACCGATTATGAGAATGCAGGAACTTATCGGCAATTTTATGCACGAGCGGTCTCAGCCGTTCATCAACTCTTCCTGTGTATTTATTCACCGCATCGACCATGGAATTCCCTACAAACCCTGTATCGCACTGGTACTTCTGAATTTTATGTCTGTGCTTTCTTGCCGTAAGGGGTCTGAAGATCTTTTCATCTGTCCCAAGCGGTAAATGATCTACTGATTCAAAACCCAGGTCTTTCATGTCTTTTACATAGGACTTATCCCAGAGGAAGAGTGACATCCAGGGAGACACGTTCTTCTGAAAGGCATTGACTATCAGTGTGGGACTGTCTACATACCAGGAAGCAACAGGCATCTCAAGAGACTCAACAAGTTCCGTAAGGGCGCCCCCTTCATCGAAGCCAAGATGGTTTATGGTAAGCAGAAAATCGGGCCTGAAATTCAGCACTGCTTCCATAAATCTTGAAACGATAACGTCACCCCTCTCACCGGTCCCTACAGGCATACGATACACATCCTGATCAAGGGACTGGAGGCCTTTTTCAATTTCTCTGACAAGAAAATATCCCGTATCAAGCAGCAGGATCTTCAGTCTTTCTTTTTTGAATTTCGTGTACCTGAGCCTTTCCCAGAGTTTTATTGAGAGTGATTTATTCAGCGCCTCCAGTATCGGCCTGTAATAAACTGAATACGCAGAGACTGCCGCTGCCAACGGAAACACAGACAGAGACTTCAATCCACCTTCCATTTGATGTTCCGTGACCTTTCTCACTGCATCGCCGGTTGAAAGTCCTGTGTAGATCTTTACCCTGTCATCAATGGAGGGTCCGTGTTTGGAAGCCAGATTACTGATTTCATGAATGGCTTCTATCACCACAATTTGCGCATCAGGAAATCTTTTACTCAATTCAGCCACATGATATCCAAGTCCAATCCCTAAAACGATGATAATGCCGCCCTCATCGAAATGAAACTTATCGACAATTACTCGCGCCTCCGCCGCCGGATCGTAAAGACTGTGAAGAGTTTTAAGAGACCCGTTCCGGCATTTCACTCTCACAGATTTGGTGCCATTTTTTGCCGTTACTATGGACAGATCTGTGTTCGTATAATCAGCGTTCTCCATTACTGATAACTCTTTATGCAGCTCATTTTCAATATGCTCTTGCTGTCTGGGGACCTGATCGTCTTCAGCAAGATGTGCATATCTGGCATGAATAATCTTCATGGTTTCTAAAAAGTCAGACCGTTTTGAGGACGTGCTGCTCGATCCGTTCGAACGGGTTCTGAACTCTGCCGTCACACCTTTTACATGGTGAAAATTGTATTGCTGAGACATCCTTATCCAGAGGTCCCAATCCTCATGTGTCTCGAGACCTTCATCAAAGCAACCAACCTCCTCAATGCAATCCTTCCTGTGAGCAATAGTCAGAGTAGGGATAAAGTTCATGACAAGAATTCTTTGTTTGTCAAAGTCCTCACTGTAAACGAGTCTTCTATCAGTAGTTACATATTCATCTTTTTCCCATTTCTGGAATGCCTGATAAGAATCGGTGTATGCTACCTTACAGTCATTCCGTTCAAGATACCCTACCAGTTTTTCCAGGTGTTCCGGATAATAAATGTCATCATCATCAAGATAGGCTATATACTTTCCCCTGGCTATTTCCAGTCCGCTGTTCCTCGCTTTTGCAGGGCCCTGCCTCTCTCCGAGATTCAGTACGGTAATGCTGCAGTCCTTTTCGTACGTATTCGTAACACCGGCGATATCATCACCGCCATCATTCACAACGATTATTTCATAATCCCGGTATGTCTGTCCCGTCACACTTTCGATGGCTTCAGCAAGCAGATGAGTTCGGTTACGGGTCGGAATAATAATGCTGACCGACGGAGTGCATGTATTTGCTTGTCCAGATACCTCAGTTTCCGGGACATTCACCGAGGATAGATATGAACTCCTGCTGCTCTTCAGTTCTTTCTGCATCCAGAGATAATCTTCAACTTCAACAGAACGGTGCTTTGCAAGATCAACATTCGAGCGAATAGTGTCTGCGGGGTCACACATGAATGCCTTGCTTAACAGATCAACTCCCAGCTCATGCTGTTCATTCAGGCACCGAAGAATGCCAAGATTATTCAAGGCAACGACATTAAGGGGATCAAGTTTTAATGCTAACATGAATAATTGTGCCGCAAAGGGCATGTCACTTGCCGGTGTATCATTCCATGCGAGAAATCTGAATCCACGTGAACCTACATATGCATAGAGCTGAGCCAGGTCTCTTTTCTGTGGAACATGCTCGTAACCGAAAAATCTGACAAAATATTCCGGTATCAGATATTTATCACGAATTGATGCAAACTCCCTCTCAGCTGAAGCCTCAGAGCGTTCTACGCCGTTCCTCCCTTCCAGATACAATCCGACCGTCAAATCAATTTTTCTTGCATTGAGTCCGGATGTTATAAATCTGAACATAAACTCCCTGTCACCGAATACTTTGAGTTCTTCGTCATAACAGCCGATCAGGTCAAATGTATCTTTCATAAACATTGCGGCATGAGAGGTTATCTGATAGTAAAAAAATAGAGGCGGGAAAAATTCCGGGTATTCAAACAGGAACTTTTCAGTTCCTGATTCGATCGAATCGTTCTCAACTTTTGTGACAAGCCAGTTTCCGTATACCGCATGAATATCAGTGTCCTTTTGAAATTCATCTGCCATTATTTCCAGAGCATCCGCTGTAAACCTGTCATCCGAATTTGCATTAATAACATAGTTCCCTCTGGATAATGTGATCCCGCGATTCCATGCACCATAAACAGTCTCCCTGACGTCGGTCCGTACATAACGGATATTTTTATGGTGCTTCATGAATTCATCTACAATTACTTTTTCTTTTTGAGGAGAGTTCGAGTCTATAACGATTATCTCAAGCTGCTTTTTTCGGAACAGCGACTGACCGACCAGGTCCTGAAGTCTGCCCCTCATGAACCGTTCGCTGTTGTACGCTGAGACTATTGCTGATACTCTGATTTCTTCCATTGAATCGTAAGTGCGAAATTTTTAATTATAGTAATTGCAATTATCTCAGGACCGATAATAATTCCGTGATCTCTTCGTCTTCCGGATGATTCTCAAGGTAGGACAAATACAATTTCCTGGCATCCTCTGTATTCTCAAAATTTTCGAGCAACCTGCCGCAATTGACAATAACACTGCGATCGTTCGGATCAATGTTCAACGCCTTTGCAAAAAACTCAGATGCATTGCGAGCATCACCTTTTTGGAGACAGACAACACCGAGGTTATTATAAGCCGTTGCATATCCTGAAGCCATTTCAGCGGCCTTCAAAAATAAGTTCATGGCTCCGTCAATGTCGCCGTTATTAAACAACTCTTCTCCCATCTTATTGAATGCACATGGTGAATTACCATTGCCTGGCACAGTTATGAGTTCGTTATAGTCTGCCTTCGGGAATATTTTCAGCTTTCCTCCTATGGTGGCATCCAGAATTATTTTTCCATTCTTTTCATATATTTCTTTAGCTATGGCGTATGATTTTTCAGAACGCTCAAGATCCGGATATTGCCACTGTATTCCCTTTCCAAAGTATTCAGGGTGAAAGTGATTCTCGTCGCTGCTGTCCGCCGTTACGAGTTTATTGGGATCCCCCGACGCAGGAAAATTGTGGTCAACACCAATCAGGATTACAGTATGAAATCCGAGATAAAAAGCCACCTGCATGGCACAGTACGTGACGGTCCACCCCTCACACCACTGCATTGTTTCAAGGTCTTCGATGAAATCGTGGGCGCCTGAGCTTTCCATAAAAAACGTATTCCACCTGTTCCTTACATATCTCTGAGATTCACTCCTGATGAACTTGACTGATTTTATTGAGTTAATCTCTTCAGAAAACTGTTCGATCACATGCGGATTCACTGAACAATAAAAGGTGGGTTCGAACCCCATATTCTCATAGTTCAGATAAATCCTGTTCGTTCCAATAGTGTATTCATGCTTCAAAATCCGCATATCGGTTTTTTTCAGGCTTGGTCCGTTCCCGATAATAAAGCAGCGCTGACCTTCAAATATATTCTTCATGTCTTTCATGCTCAGATTCTTCTTATTATTATTGACCGGACTGTCCGGCGGACCGCTTAATTCATATGACATGCCCGGAAGTTTATTCTCAGCTTTGCTGTAAAAATATTTAATCATCAGTTCCCTGACTTCGTCGTCCTTGACACCATGCATGAGCGGGAGCCTGTTCGCAAATCCCCGGAATATATCCTCCCCGCTCATCCTCGTTTTGAAGTCGCAAAAGATAATATCCTTTCTTGCTTCATATGTATCCAGAGGCCACTGAAAGGGATCGTTCAAGCCGGTCTTTTCCTTCCAATACAGGGCAAAAAGAAAATAATCATAAGCCACGTCATACCCGCTTATAACAGGACCATAGAAACAGTTACCGGCAGTCTCTGTGCCCTCTCCATCCCTGTATTGCCACCACGGATTCTCATATCTGTTATAAAAATAGTGTTCAAGGGGCAAGTTTCTGAGCTTTCTGCAGTCATAGAGGGAACACCCCGCCCAGTGTGTAGGAATTAATGTATGTCCGATCAGCCCATGCTTCAGGTGCCCGAATATCGGGCCATCATAATTTCTCCATGCTTCGAATATGTCACGAAGCCAGCCCTCTTTTAAAATAACGCAGTCAGGTTCTATCATCAGAAAGGAATCAAGCAGCTGAATGTATTTATAAACACAGAGGTTCCATTCGAAGATGCTCTTTTTTTGTGATCTGGTTCGTATCGCCTGATTCCCTCCATAACGAAGCAGGTTCGGGTCATTGTCAATCATTTCCTGAGGGACTTTGATGTCCGGGAGTTCATTTGAAAAAAGTGCTTTTTTCCGGTTCATAAACTGCAGAAGCGTATCTGATATACATATACTCCCGATACTGTCTCCATACTGCAGATAATATGTGCATTCAAGCCCCTCATCAACTGACATGAGGAGTTCAAGCATTTTTTCTGCGGAAACCTGGTCACCCTTATGAAAATTCAGGACGATGTTAATATTTTCAGACCTTTTGACCATCACGCCTCCTCTCGACACCGTAAGGGCTGCGATTATGCTCCCTGTATCTTTGCAGCAACACGGCAAGACTACTGCATTCCCCGCCAAAACCAGCCTTTAACTCTTCAATATAATTTATCACCCTTTCTTTGACATCTTCCCATACACTAAGCCATTCATTCTCAGGTTTACACGTTGCCTTTAATGTTTCATATTTCACAATGTGATCCAGCTCTTCATGAGATATCTGCTCAATCATGCGCCAGCTTATATCTTCAGAAATCTCTTTGGCTGCTTCATGCTGACCGTTAATAACACACTTAATGGAAGCGCTGAATGCCCTTTTCGTCAGTGCCAAGAAGTATACGGCACTGCCGTAACCATTCATGAATTCCTCAATGGCCGTGTCCATGCTGGTCGAAAATATTTTTTCCATTACCTGCTTGCACTGTCTATGATGCTTAAGTATTTTTGCCTGGGTCACACTTTCCGGATGATACGTTATTGCCACCTTGCAGGAGTTGACTTTCTTAAAGTAACCTCCTTTCCTCATCATCCTGAACCACAGATCATAGTCTTCACCGTTTGTCAGGGACTCGTCAAATCCGCCAGCACTTACTATCTCTTTCTTTTTAGCAATCACGCAGCAGGTACCGAATGGATTGTTTGTTACCGTAGAAAAGTATACCCTCTCATTTGGCAGGGGCGAGTTAAACAAGGCGGTGGAACGCAACACATTGTTTTTGTCATCAACAACGACAGCCGGGCAGAAAACGCCGAGCATCTCAGGATCGCTCTCTTCAATCAGCACCTTCATCCTCCGGTCCAGACTATTCTCAAGTAACAGGTCGTCGGCATCAAGAAAACCTATATATTCACCGGAGGCAACCGTTACCCCCCTGTTTCTCGCGGCTGAGACTCCACTGTTTTCCTGCGTCACGCTCTTAAATCTTGAGTCCCACTCTTCAAACTGCCGGATGAGGTCCGGGGAACTATCAGTGCTGCCGTCATCTACTATAATAATTTCAAAGTTCGAGTACTGCTCATTTTTAATAGAGAACAGTGTCCTTTTTAACGTCGCAGCACCGTTATAGCAGGGGACCACTATGGAAACAAGGGGTTCATGCATTTGAGCCTCCCCTGCGAAGGGACACCATCTTAATTTTTTCCTTCACCTGTATGATAAATTTCCTCATGAGCTGCTCATCAATTCCTTCCAGTAGCATTACCATTTCGCAGACCTGCTCTACCTTCTTTAACTTGCCGCGCAATAAACAGCAGTCCACAAGCATTTCTGCCGCGGCAATTCTTGATGTGGCTGAAATGGTGTCACAGGACAAGGCTTCTTCAAACTGTTTCTCCGCCTCATCATATTTTTTTTGGGCAATGCAGCACTTGCCAAGACCAGTAAGCGCATGATACCTGTCTGTTCCGGGCACACCTTCTATGGACAATGCTTCTGTATACCTTTTTTCTGCACTCTCATATGTGCCGCATTGAAAAGCCAGTATCCCGAGCCTGTTCAATAACCTGTACTTCCATATGGCTGCAATGCCGCCCTCTGACAGGGCACTTAAGTACTCCTGTTTTTCTTCTTCACTCTTCCCCTGCTCCGACAAACATTTCCCCAGGTGAAGTACGGTGCTTATCTTCGTCTCGTTCGGTACATCCATAGACAATGCTTCCCTGTACTGATCCTCGGCATCAACATATCTCTTCAGAGCGGCATAACATCTCCCAAGAAAAAGATGAGCGTTAAACCTTTCCTTTTGAGGGACTTCTCCAAGTAAAAGGGCATCTGCAAATTTTTGTTCAGCCTCATGATATTTCTTCTCGGCAAAACAGCTTCTGCCAAAACCAAGCAATACGTGAAAACGCTCAATTTCCGGGAGGCCATTGATTGCCAGGGCCTTCGCAAATTTCCCTTCGGCATCATGATATCTACCCTCGTCCAATAGAATGTTTCCAATCCTGAGCAGTAACTTGTTTCGGTCCTGACGAGTAATATTCTCAAAAAGAATAGCATTTTCATAGATCTCACGAGCTGATGCATGTTTCCTCTCTTCCGAATAATACGTCCCTATTTGAATAATTGTGTCTATGCCGCTTTCCTGTTTTAATACTAAATCCTCATTCTCCAATGCATTGTTGATCTCTGATTGCGAAGGCCGGACAGATGGTGCATATTCATATAATTTCATTAGCTCTGTTGTTTCCTGCTCAATTAACCATGCAGTAGCAGGAGTAATTCTGTTCTGCCAGATCCCTCTCTTATTGCGGATCCGCCCTGTTTTAACTTCCTCCTTCCAGCTCTCTGTTTTGTGAAGTGTGCAGGATTCATACTTCATGGCAAATTTCGATACCATCTCATCACGAAAGGGCAGGTTCAGGAATTGACATACTTCATTTAAAGTGCACCCGGTCTTTTCTACAAGGTCTTCATATCGAATGGATAAAAGACTGCCTGGGAATTCTCCAAGGAACCGCTGGGCCTGCCCTATCGACCTGTTCCATTCCAGCGCGTATAATCTGAAGGATTTTGTATGCGCCATGGGCATCATCATTCTTGAACTGACTACGTCACGGGGATCACGGATTATATTTAGAAACTTGGCATCAGGAAAACTTTCCACAATATCCCTGAGGTACTGTACATGAAAAGGGGTCTTTTCAATCACCCGTCGGATTCTTGCACTATCATCAGCGGGCCGGAAAAGATCGAATATATCTATCAAAATATCAACTGCTGTTAATTGCCCGCTTTCCGCCTTTTTAAAAAACTCAGACATTAAATATTCAGGTATATCGAGGACCATCTTCTCATAAAAAAGATCTATTATGTCTTTTACATTATCCTGATTAATTTTGTCAGTCGGTCGAATTCCAAGGCGGGGAAGTATTGAACAGAAATAATGGGTCTCAGGCAATGAAAATGCGTTTTCACTCACGCTTAACATACATTGCAGCAGCGTAGTGCCTGAGCGTGGACTGCCAACGACAAATATGGGATCTTTCATTGTTTTTCTCATGCCATAAAAATTCACCTTTTCATGAGTGTATGCAGCCGCCCCGATGCTATGTCGTTTCCCTTTTCCAGTCCAGACCGAGAGGTCTCTGCCAAGCAGGTCTTCAAGCTCCTTTATTGAATTCCCGTATCTCTCATTCAATTTCCTCCGGGTTGAATGGGCCATTATCCTGTTTGTCTGGGTGTTATAAACCTTATCAGTACCCTGAAATTCAAAATGCTCATCAACTCCCAGAAATGTGCATATATTTTTCAGTATGTGCGCAGGTGAGGCAATGTAGTCTTCATATAGATAGATATAAAAATTATCTTTGGGAAATACTTCAAAGAACCTTTTCAGCTGCTCAGCGTATAACCCCTTGCTGAAATAACTGAGATGCCGAATGTGATAGTTACCGGCTCCAAGCCGTTCACTTTCCTTATCTATGGCATCTTCGAAGCTCAGACCTTCAACAGGATAGTTCAGTGCTCTGTATTTGTCCTGCCACCAGTTATTCACGGCATGACAATAGTGTGAAAAGGCCCTGTCCACAGGATTTCTGAGCGCTACAATAAACTTGATGTCCCCGCCCAGTGTTTTATAAATTCTGTCGCGGCATTCGGGATCAAAGATATAGCTGGGAGTGTATTCTCCAATTGCAATATTATTCTCAAACTGACTGAAATACCACGCGTCATCATCTTTTGCATATTTCTCATCAAAATAATGCAGCTCCTTGGTCCCATTGACCGGGAAGCTGATTTCCGGATGACCGGCCAGCAATCTTGCGACAGTTGTCGTACCCGCCTTAGCTGCCCCTATTCCGAGAAAATTGGGCCTGATTCCAGAAGAAGGAGATAGCCTTGAACTACATTGATCTAATTTTAACTGAAAGCTCATGTATTACCTTTTAACCGGGTCGTGCAGACACGCTCCTATACCTCCATCAACATTTACTGAAGCCCCTGTCATAAAACTGGCTTCCGGACTGGCCAGGAAGAAAACAGCCCGGGCTACCTCATCCTGACTGGCAATTCGTTCCAATGGATGATAGGACCCCAATTCCTTCAGTCCGTCTGGATTATCTTTAAATCCATCGAGCAGCATCGGTGTATCCGTGGCTGCCGGGAGTACTGCATTCACCCGAACATCGGGCGCAAGTTCCAGCGCGAGCGCTCGAGTCAGCGAAAGGAGAGCTCCCTTGCTTGTGGAATAAGCGGTAAATTCCCTTTTTGTAAGCTCCGCGTGGATACTCGAAACATTCACAACACTTCCTCTTGCCGCACGCAGCATAGGCAAAAACATCTGTGTCAGCCAGAATGGAGCAAGCAGGTTCGTGTCAAGCGTCACGTCCCAGTCTGCCGTTGTAAGATTCTCGACCGATTTAACAATCTGGACAGCTGCATTATTTACGAGGACATCCAGCCTTCCATCAGCAAAACTTTTCGCTTTTTCATAGAATTCTTTGCATTCTGAATCCCCGTTCCGCAGTCTGCTTACATCAAACTGAATTACTTCATAATCAAGACCAGAGGCTGCCCTGCTGTCTACACCGATAACCTTGTACCCTTTCCTCTCTAAAAGCTCGCAGACCGCCTTGCCAATTCCTCCTGCAGCTCCTGTTACGAGTGCTGATTTCATATTATCTTCCTCTTAACCTGCTACTGAAACCGGTTCTTTATTCAGCTCTGCCAGTAAGTTCGATATTGTTGACTCATGAATTCTCATCCAGTGCTCCTCACTGCTGTTCGCGTTATGAGGAGAGAGGAGTACATTGGACATTGAGCGCAATGGGCTGTCAAGGGGGAGCGGCTCATCTTCAAAGACATCAAGGGCCGCACCGGCTATTAATTTATTTTGCAGGGCCTTAATAACAGCAGGTTCATCGACAAGCGGCCCTCTCGCAGCATTTATAAAGTAAGCCGTCCGTTTCATGAGTGAAAATTCAGATCTTCCCATGATGTGATAGCTTGAGGGATTAAGGTCACAGTTCAGGCTGACAAAATCACTCGCGCGCAGCAGGTCCTCTTTGTCCACCATTTGGATACCTGACTCATCAATAAACTCAGAAGGCATTTCCTCAATGTCATTCCCGAGTAATCGCATTTGAAATGCCTTTGCACGCTCTATAACCGCTTTCCCTGTATTCCCTGTACCGATGACTCCCAGTGTACGATTAGAAAGTGAAAAACAGTTCAGCTTTTCCCACTCACCGTCCTTCATTCTTTCATCTATCCACGGGATGCGCCTGGCAAATGCAAGCATATATCCGAGTACCTGGTCCGCCACCGGCTCATTAAAGGCCCCCGGTGTATTGCGGATGGCAATGCCGAGTTCTCTCGCTGTTATCTGATCGAATGAGTCTATGCCCGTGCCCCACTTCGAAAGCACTTTCAGTCTGGGAGCTGACCTTAAGACCTTTGATGTAAACTGGTCGTCGCCGGCAATTACTCCGTCAATATCGCCGATAACTTCCAGTAGCTCCTGTTCGGAAAGACGCTCTTTGACCGGGGGCACTATGACCTCAATATCGTTATCATTAAAAAAATGCATGTACTCCTTTATTACGGGCTGCATGTACGGGGCAGTTATAAGTACCTTAAATTTCATTACTGAACACCTTCGCCTTTCTCGTTTTTTTATAAAGAAATTCCGCTAATAGAAAGTCCATTTCTTCATCAATATCTGCCGCTTCCTCACGGTCAATTTCAAACATTATGGGTTTTTGACCTATGCGGTTTCCACGCTCTTTGAGAATCTCTTTTGAAAAAATATATATCGTTGAGTTCTCCTCAAAAACAGGGGGCAAATCCTGTGTTCTTAACAATTCATCAGGATCATGATTGATGGGATTTCCCTGTTTGTCATAAAGGCGTGTCTGCAAACGGGTAACCCCGAAGAGTGAATCATGATCACCGGGCCTCAGAAAGGTCTCGATCGCCTTTGATATGGACTCTGTTGTAAGAAGCGGATTAGTGCTGTGTGTCTGCAGGTAGAAGTCAGCTTCTATTTCAGTTACATCGTAAAGCAGAATATTGTTCATGGGTTCAAATCCCGAACGCAGATGGGCAGGTCGTTCAATCAGCCTGACAGGGAAATTTCTTGGCGCGTCATCAAGGATAAAAGGACTGTCCGTGTCAATACATACTTCATCAATATGCGGACATTCAAGAAGGCTTCCGATTATGTGATGATACAAAGGCCTGTCCCCAAGAAGACGATAATTCTTCCCCGGCACCCGTTCACTGTTATGTCTCATGGGAACCAGTGCAGCAATTCTTGGTTTTTTCACATTTTTCATCATTTAATCACCGCAGCAGCACGCGCTCTTCGTTCTCAAAACCGCTCTCGCAGGCGCACCTTCAGCACCGACAAGTTTTATGGGAAGGCAGATTAATTCATACATACCCGCATTAACCATCGATAGATTAAGCCCTTCAAGTATGACAACCCCTCCCCTTAAAAGCGTAATGTGATTGCGTGAGGCCGGTTCCCTGTATAATTCGACTGAAAGGTAGTCAACACCGAATAGCTTGATACCTCTCTCAACGATCCATTCAGCAGCATCCGAATTAAGGGCCGCAAAATCCTGTCTGAACATGTCTCCCCATTCTTCCCACAACCTTGAGTTCCCTGTCTTCATCAGAAGTCTTTCTGTTTCATCGGGTATTTCGAGGGTCTCAAGATCATCGGGTGTAATGATGTCGGCCTCCGGCAAATACGCGACATACGCATTCCCTACCAATATATCCAGAGGAATCTGACTTACACTCTCTCCGTCGGGCAGAAAATGAAGAGACGTCTCGATATGAGTACCTGTATGCACATCGCATGTGAGCCTGGATACATTCACGTCATTTCCGTTTTCAAAACAGGAAAGCCGTTCCACCTTCATCCCTTCACTTCCCGGCCAGGTAGGCAGTGCTGAATCCAGAGGTACCGATATATCAATGAGGTTGTTCGATTTTTTCATTTTTCTCTATTTTCATGTAATCAATATAGTCATTATCAGACGTATCCGGTTTATTGCCATTGTCCGCTGGCCTGGACAGTCCGTTGGGATAATAGAACCTTTGCCTGAGCGCGGAGCTGACAGGGTCCCTCTGCGCATACCCTCTGTATGTTCCCCAGAACTGCATTAATCTGAACAGGGGAATGCTCAATAGATTGCCGAACAGTTTCCCCTTACGGAATGCATGTGCATAGTCGTTCAATGTATTGATAAACCAGAGCCACAAAAAATCCTTCATCCGAAATTTCTGTTCGGGGAAAAGCTGACAGAATACAATTGACTCACGGTAGTAGCGATTAAGCGTTCCCATATATCTTTCGTTATGGACATGAATTACTTCTGCTTCTGCCGCATATGCTAAATAGTATCCCTTGCCAATCAGACGCTTTGCCCAGTCGATATCTTCAAGTCCCGTTAATCCCTCATCATAGGGAACAATCTTCCACAAATCTCTTGGAATCGCCGCATTGGCGTTATTGCAAAAGGGTGTCCGCTGAACGGACAATGAATGCTCGGGGAACCACTTTGAAAATATTTGATGCTCAGAAAATTTATTCATTTCATTTCCACGCTGTTTTCCATATGTGAGAGCGACTTTAGGATCATTGAACGGCGCAATCAGTGTCTCCAGCCAGCGGCGGTGAGTCGGATATACATGGGCGCTGGCAAATACTATGATGTTCCCATTGGCCGCTTTACATCCCACATTCAGTGCGTGACCGAATGAAAATTCCTGCGCACTTATTGTCCTGATGATAACGGGAAAGCAGGAAGCTATTGACAGAGTCCTGTCTGTGGAACCGGAATCAACGATTATCACTTCAATGTCGTTCAGGGTCTGTTCATAAATACCTGTAAGCAGACGTCCTATGTGCTCCTGCTCATTGCAGCAGCGAATAATGACTGATACAGACGGTTTAGACATGTGCCTGTGCTCCTGCACCAAGTTCATACCCTTCATGCTTCCTTATTTCCTTCAATGCACCTGCTATCGTATACTTCTCCTGATAGCGCAGATATTTTATTTTCTCTATGATTCTGATATCCCTGAGGCAGTATCGTCTCTGACCTCCCGGTGTCTTGCCGGGTTTGAGATAATTCTTAAAGTCTTTTTCCCAGAACCTTATCGTATGGACCGGAACACCGGTTACTTTACTTACATCGTTTATCGTAAATACTAATTTCATCGAAATGGTTAGTACTTTCTCTTGCCTTTGCAAAGAGTTTAAAAAAATTTAAAGTTTACTTTAGGTTTCAAAGCAATATCTGTGCCATATAAATTTCTTGTACGGGCCTTTTCTGCATCAGAGATAGATGATCTATGAACACAGACGTAACGGCACTATCTAATTCGCTCTGCCTTGAGCAGTATGGACATTATCATGTCTTATTTATCACGCTTATATAGTTACTTACAGAGTTTAATTCATAATTTACATCAGCCCTCAACAATGATGAATAGTATTCCTGAGACGGAAATGACTGGAATGATCAGAACGGGGGGAGGCCCCACCTGTTGGACTCTCCCCCGCATGAAATCGTCAATGGGATGGTGATCGTCAATATTTTGATGGAGAACGAAGTCTCCATTCACTCTAATCTATACTTTTCCTGCTTCCTGCATCTCCTGCCAGGAACTGCGGATGATATCAATGACCTTCTCTGCATCACTGAGTGCGTCACGATTGTTCTGCAGGTCTGCCTTTGCAAGACTGTCAAGAACAAAATCGTAAAGGCTCCTGAGATTTACGGCAATTTCTCCGGTGTCCATATTGAGAGAGCCCGACAGTTCTTTTACAATATCCGTTGCCTTTTTGATATATAAAGACCTGCCGGAAGAATCGCCTATGTCCAGCTTTTCTTTTGCTTTACCGATAAAGTTGATTGCACCGTCATAGAGCATTGAAACGATCTGCACTCCATCGGTTCCCCTCTGCTCCGCCTGTGGTTTCAGTGCTGTTCCTCCCATGGTTCCCTCCTTCTCTTTTCTTTCATAGATTGACGAAATGTTTTTTCTATTTTTTAAAAAGCAATATTTGTGCCCGATTTGCATGCACATGTGCTTTAAGCAGGCCCACTCCTGAAGTGGCCATAATTGAAGGGGTTCTCCTTTATTTCGAACGGAAGATGACCCGTCTGCGGCTTTTCCTGAATTTCATATATTCCCGGAAAGGTCTTCCTGCTGCGGAAATATTTTCCTGTCTTCTTTCGTATATTGAGGCAGGATAAACCTGTAAAGGTTCAGACTTTTACTTGCTTTCTTGCTGCCTCTATCTCCTTCACTAGAGAAACTGCCCGTCTGTGTTCTCGGTCAAAAATAAAAATCTTCGCCAATTCATCTTCCGCCCGATCAATCTTTCCCGTATCTATAAGTGTCTGCGCCAGTGACGCAAGCGCATCAAGGTTAGCCGGATGATAGAGCAGGTATTCTCTTATATAGTTCTCTACAGCATCATGTCGTTTCAGTTCCCTTCCGGTCTGGACAATTGAGTCAAGTACATTCTTCCTATCAGGGTCTTCTTCAAAGGTCCTGCAGAGAACCTCAAAACCATCTACTCTGCTCCCCTCTTTCCATAACTGCATTCCCTTCATAAAATCTTCATTCAATCTCTCTTCCTCAGTTTTCTTATTCAGAACCTTTTCGAATATTAATCTGATTCTTTCTGCCGTCCTTTGAGAATCAAACATCTTCTTTGCTCTTGACAATGCCCTGGCCCCGAGTTCTGCTCTGAGTGCATGATCCAGAATCAGTTTCTTTATGGCCCCATACAGAGACAGATGATCATTCGGTTGAATTAATATCCCATCATCTCCCACTACTTCAGGGATGGACCCTGAACGAGTTGAAATAACAGGTTTCCCGCAGGCCATGCTTTCTATGAGCACCATTCCGAACTGCTCCTGCCAATCTCTGGTAGATATACTTGGGAGGACAAATATGTCGGAAAGATTATGCAATCTGTGCATATAATGATAAGGATATTCCTCCAGTAAAGTAACATGGCTGCCAATCCCCAGATCTGTTATCCTTTTATGAACACCGTCTAATTCGGGGCCTTTCCCAATAATGAGAAATCGTACAAAACGTTCTTTTATAGAGTCATCCCGAATAACTCCTGTCGCCGCGTGTATCAGGTCATAAATCCCCTTCTCCCACACCATCCTTCCGATAAAGAGCACCACTATTTCGTCATTACCAATTCCGATTTTTTCTCTGTCTCTTTCAATATTCTTCTTATCAGGCTTAAAGACATTCAGATCCACACCCATTGGAACTACATCAATCCGTGCTTCAGAAACACCCTCAAGCATGAGTGCCTCTTTTGCACGCTGAGTAACAGCAATGAAATGGTCAGCTCCATGTCGGACCGTTTTCTTTATACGGTGAACCTCTTCATACTGATCATAGTTAAATGGAATATTTTCCCATTCAAGACATACAACCTTGCATCCGTATTTCTGTTTTGCCTGAACGGCCTGTTCCGAAAACCTGTATGTAATATCAGCAGAATATATTAGATCCTTGTCGGAAAGATGATCTTCAAGTCCTTTCATATCCAGAAGCAGACCCTGTGATTCACAGGGGAGTTTCACCACAGGAAACTGAATGTGGCTTAGATCGAAAACATGCGGTTCTGTTGTATAGGCAGTGATAGAATACATGTCACGAAGAGGTTCATAGTTCTGCATTTCCCATTTATTGATATTTGCTCCTCTTACGATAGCGAGTTTCTTCTTATTCATCTCTCCTGATTTCATTTCAGGCAATATTTCTTCATTTTCAGGTCTTCTCTTGTACTCATACTTCTTCCCCTCTTCACTGATGCATTTATCCTGCTGCTCTGAACAATTAATCAGGGCACGATTATCAGGAAGGTACTCTATTCTGAATCCGTCCTCATGCACTTTCGTTTCCTCATCAGGTTCAATTTTCCCCTTCCACTTACTTAAAAAGTGAAGTGTATTTCGTTCACCGTGATCAAGCCTTCCCTCGGTACTTTCTTCATAATGGAGAAGAGTGCTTTCGGGGTTATACATAATCTTCAGTCCTTTTTCTCTGACTCTCAGACAAAAGTCAACATCTTCATATCCGTTCAAAAATCCCTCATCAAACATGTCCAGTGCCAGGAAAACATTTCTTTTTACAAGCATGCAGGCCGCAGTTACTGCATTGAACTCCCTGAGGTAGTTGACTGCAGGATGCTCCCTTTCAATACCCTTGTATATATGGGATATGCTCAATCCTGATTCACGACAACCGAATACTACACCAGCGTGCTGCACCCTATCATCCGGGTAGAGCAGTTTACTTCCCACAACTGCTACGTCCGGATTCCCGTCGGCAACGCTCACCATGCTATCCAGCCAGCCCGGTTCAGGAACGGTGTCATTATTCAGAAAGACCAGAAATTCACCCTCTGCAGCCATAGCCCCCTGATTGCAGGACCGGGCAAAGCCAAGGTTCTCTCCGTTCGTGATAATCTTTACATTTCCTTCAAGGCATTTCAGAAACTCACCTGTTCCGTCCGTTGAGGCATTATCAATAATAATCACTTCGTAGGGTTCATATGCTGTATTCAATGAGAGAGCTTCGAGACACTGTTTCGTATATTCAAGGTTATTCATGACAGGAATGATGATTGATGCCATACCCTTAATGTCGTGTCCTGCTGACTTTTCATTCATCGTTGCTCTTTTATTATTCTTTGTATCGCTCTGTACAATCATTTCTGAGCGGAGTGAATTGAGTGTGTCCAGCACTTCACAGTTATCAGTGCTGGCCTTTTCAACAGCCGTCAGAATCTTTTCCGCATCTGCATATTGTTTATCTTCAATCAGCCTGGCGGTCATATCAATAAAACTGTCAGAGTAACTGGGATCAAACATGATGGTACGCGTTACCCACTCTCCCGGGATATCACTCCTGCCCTCCAGGGAATAAAGGTCACATAATACTGCGTAGAACACTTCAATATCCGGGTATTGTTTTGCAAGCTCAGCATACTCATCTATTGCCTGTAAGAATTTAGATTCTGATATGAATGTAGCTGCCAGTTTGATTCTGTTATTCAAATCATTTCCCTTGTCGGGAGAATTATGAGATATCATTTCCAGGTTATACATCATATATGCACGCTTCTGAGCATCCAGCACATGGGGTTTGTCTTTTGCGTAATCTCGATATTTTTTATGTACAGCAATACCGGTTCTATAGAAAGCTTCCATACCTTTACTCGTCATTGACGTACCGTCATCCCGTGACCTGAACTCCGCAGTGACCTTTTTGATATGAGGCATTTCATAAAACCTGGACATACGAATCCAAAGGTCCCAGTCTTCCACAACGGGGAGAGATTCATCAAATAATCCTGTCTTATCGAGACATGATTTTTCGTGCATGAAGCAGAGGACAGGCACAAAGTTCGATACCAGAATCTGGTCATAGTCAAAATCCTGTGAATAGGGAAGGTCTATTTTTTGGGTAACATACTGTCCGTTTTCCTTGACCTGATGGGCTCTGTGAGCATCGGTATAAACAATTTTATGATCGCTGTTTTCAAGGTAGTGTACGAGTGTTTCAAGATGGTCAGGATAGAAAATATCATCATCATCAAGATAAGCGATATATTTCCCTCTCGACAGCTTAATCCCTGTATTCCTGGCCGCCGCAAGCCCCCTGTTTACAGAATGTCTGACGTAAGTTATATTGCTTTTCCCGTTCATTGAAGTAATAATGGGTTCAATGTCTGGCCCTGCATCATTTACAACAAGAAGCTCGAAATTTTTATACTTCTGATCAAGTACACTCTTGACAGCATCCGCCACCATTTCCGGTCTGTTATGTGTTGGAACAATTACTGACACCATAACTTCGTGGTCCTCGTCATCTCTCAGGTTCTGCTGCTTCGCATCTCCAGTGCTCCTTCCGTCGGTTTCAGCTATTAACCTCAACTGTTCAGCACACTTTTCAGATGCATCATGGTCCACTGTATTGCAGTGCTTGAGAATAAAAGAATCTCTCTCTTCTTTCTTATGATCCAGGCCTTCCAGTGCTTTTTTTATTGCCTCTGCGAGGTCAGTTCTGGAACTGGCGATTTCTATTGCCCCCGTATCATCCTCTGTAAATATCCTGAAGGGCTCTTTGTGAGGATTGTAATAGACAACCCCCCTTCCCTGTATTACCGCTTCATAAATTATTGTGCTGAATCTTGTTAAAATGAGTGATGATTTTTCAATCTGCGGCTTAAGCTTAAAGGCGTCGGATCTCACTGCATGATAATCAACCGGGAATTCCCCCCTGTCTCTCGGGTGCTGTGAGATAAAGAAGTCAAGGTTTAATCCTCTGCATGCGCTCACGGCATCTGCGACCCATTGATCGCGAATATCCTCATAAATGCCGTATGTAAAGTTCGCATTAATCAGTACCACAGGTTTATCCGGGAGAGGAAGATCGTTCATTGAATCATACTTGGGATTGCCGGTAATAATGACATTATCGCTCCGTCTGATATACTTCTTCATTAGCGGACCCTGCATAAATGCGTAATCTGCATGCATCATCCTGTTAATACTGGTATCGATAAAGTCCAGGCAGCCCTCCTGCAGGCATACAGTAGGTATGCCAAGGGATTTCACTTCCTTCACTAACTGTCTTTCCTCCGGGCCCCAATCATTGGCAAAAATTACAACAGAAGGATTTATGGAGCGAAGGATTCCGTTCTGATACTTGAAATATTCATGTCCCAGTTTATTCAGATAATACTCTGCATTCTCCTGCCTTGTCTCGAATATCATGAATTTTGCACTCTCCAGTTTTTGTGCCACTGGATTCATTAAATGAACGTGCGTATCATTTGATGGAACAAATAAATACAGATAGTCCCGGCTCTTTTCCTGTGCATCATGACACGGGACTTCATCGGCAGAAGTTGCAGTTTTAATTTTCTTTATACCGCCTACAACAAATTCAGGATCATTGCAATTGAATTTCTGATATCTTTTCTGATATTTATCACGTAAATAAAGAACATTTGCCCTGTATTTTTCTCTTATTTCATCGAGTGTATGCTGAACGCTTTTCTCATCAAAAATGTCCATACTGTCAGGAATACTTAAGTTTGTCTGCTGAGATGCTTCAAGCCAGCTTGTCTTGTCAGACAACGCGAACGTAGCCAGAAACAGACCGCCATCTTTCAGTAATGCCATACTTTTTTTATAGAGCTCACGAATTTTTTCCGGTTCATTATGCTCAATAGCCGAAAGCCAGAAAATGGCATCAACAGAATTTTCATCAAAACTGTTCATCTCCAGAAAGTCTTCATAATAGTCGACATTGTCCGTTTTATTCTGATGACAATAGCCATAAGGCCGGTCAATGCCCAGTATGCTGATGTTGAATTTCTTTTCCAGGAAATTATGCAATTTTGATCTGCCGCAGCCCACATCCAGGATCACTAACTCCCTGCCCCGCTTATCGGCAAGAAATTTCTGCATCTCCATGGTGATCCACACATGGTCTATTACATAATTCCAGCCAAGTGCAGGACTGCCGGTGAGATGGTTAAGTCCATTCCTTTTCAGTTCATCTAGAATCTCCTCTTCTTTTGAAATAAATTCCGGATCAATGATGGTCAGCATTCGTTACTCCCTTTATACGTTCTCTTGCCACAATTCTGTCTTGCAATAATATTCCCTCACCTGCTGGGCTGGAGTGGTACGCCTTCCAGCTGCATGTCCTGTGGGAAAAGACACGTTATATTTATAAATGCTCTCGTGCATGTCCTTCTTACCGACCCGTTCATATTCCAAAGTTATTCCTGACATCAAAATGCAATTACTTTGCCAGATACGGTTACGATGCAAAGACTAATCTCGGGATATCAGAGAAACATTGGAACCTATTAACTTCACAACGTTTTTTTGCGACTGGATCTAAAGAGAGGAGATTGATTCTCTTAAATCTTCTGAAGATTTATTTCGATGTACGTCAACATTATGACGCTTGAGGGGTTTTGATCCTTAGGAAGGAACATCTTAACAAACGACATTATACTGCTGCATGGACCTCTACAGAATTTTTCATCTTCTGCATCATCTCCTGCCACCCGTCCCTGATTGTCTGAACAACCTTTTGAGCATCTTCAAGGGCCTGAATATCATTGTTGAGATTTGCATAAAGGAGTCGCTGCAGAACGTACTCGTAGAGGCTTCTAAGATTTTTTGAAATGTCCCCCCCTTTTTCCATATCCAATACATTAGAGAGTTCACTGATAATGGCAGTTACTTTTGAGAAATGATGTCCCTTTGTTAGAACATCACCGTTTTCTATTTTCTTCCTGGCAATCTTTAAATGGTTCAATGCTCCTTCATAGAGCATAAAAATAATCTGCACTTCATCAGTATTAGCAAGAACCGTCTTTTTGTAACCATTTATATCCATACCTATCTATTTGCCTCCTATGCTGTTGCGGAAAAGTTCCCCAAGAAGTTACCTATCGTATTAAAACTGCTTACCGTTGTTTCCAGTGCCGTAAATTTCCGGACCAGATCTACCTCTGCTTTATCCAGCCTGTATTCCATACCTTTTATCGTATCTGCTATATTGTCAATTACGTCCTGCAGTCCGTCTTTCCTGAGAGTGATGGCTCCGTCTACAGAACTGGTAGTTTCACTAATATATTTATGGATCTGCGTTGCAATGCCATTTGTGCCGTCTTTAAAGAGGTCTGCAACATCATCCAGATTGGAACCAAGTTTTGTGTCCAGGATTGAACTGTTTATTTTTAGGTTGCCCGTCTCATAGTCTGTTGTGATACCGATCTCGGCAAGCACACTCAGGCTTCCTGACAGTCCCTGTACGCTTCCTGATATGATGCTCCTCAACCTGTTTTGTATATTTCGGGCCGTTGATTCACCTGAGAGGGCACCGCTTTCCTCCGTTTCAGAGTCGTATGACATGTTCGTTGAAAAAAATGACATCATATCATTATAGGCGGTGACAAATCCTTCTATCTGCTCCTTTATGGCGTCATTATCCGCGGACACTGATACTATCGCTGAGGAATTTTCCGTTTTCAGGTTTAATGTGACGCCTTCTATAACATCTCCGATAGCATTTGTACTCCTTGAGATTTGCAGACCATCAACAGTAAAGTCAGCGTCCTTTGCTGTCTTTTTCTCTTCGAATGCACCGGCCGTAAAGTTTACGGTACCTCCGTTACCATCCAGAGTTGTTCCGGCATCAACACTAATGGTATTTTCAGCCCCCGTATCATTTCCTGTAATAATAAGACGATAGTTCGTTCCATCATTCACAACAGTAGCGTTCACTCCCGGATTATCAGAATCATCGATAATAAGATTCCTGAGATCATCCAGCGTTGATCCATCTGCAACACTGAGTGTCCTCTGCGTGCCCGCATAGGTGTATTGAAAGGTCTTGTCACTGCCGCTGTTATTGACAACATCAGAAGATGCAGTCAGCCCTGTCCCGTTATGCACCTGCTTTTCTTCTGAAGCGAGAGAGGTCACCGATATGGAGTAATTTCCACTCGAAGCAGTACCGGTTGCGCTCGCGTCAAGAACATCTTCATCACTGACGGAGGCAGTCTTCACATAAAAGCTGGATGTTGTTTTCAGCTTTTCAGCAGAGCTCTTCAGGGCTGAAAGGTTTGATGAGAGTTCACCGTAGGATGACAATTTATCATTATATGATGATTTCTTGCTCTCTAATATCTGAATCGGCCTGCGCTTAATTTCAATGAGCTTTTCAATCAATTCATTGTAGTCTACCCCTGTGCTCAAACCTCCTACGGTAAAGCTCGACATCTATCCCTCCTTGTCTATCAGCAGACCTTTTAAGTTTTTCGCATTTTTTGAAAGCTCAATGAATTCCTCAGCCGGTATTTGCCGTATTACTTCGTCTGTTTCGCCATCAACTACTTTCACAATCATCATGTTCAGGTCTTTCTCGAGTTCCATACGAATTTCCCTATTAAAAAATTTTGCTGCACTGACTATTTTCTGAACTGCCTGCTCTGTATCTATCTTTTCATCTGTGAGTAACTCATCTTGATTATATGCTTTCTCCTGCTTCTCTTCCGCCCTTTCAGCTTGAACATCTTTACGTCCCCTCACTTCAGATGCAGGCACATTCTCTATTCCAGTTTGTTTGAAAATGCCGTTTATCATATTTTCCCTCACCCCTTTCGTTTAAAATTATCAGGAAGGGACAGGCTCACGCCTGCCCTCTTCCTGATGAACGTAAGGGATCCTATCCTAAGAGCTGCAACGCATACTGCGGCATTACATTTGCCTGTGCAAGGACAGCAACACCAGCCTGAAGAATTATCTGGCTCTTCGTAAGGTTAGCTGTTTCGGTTGCGAAATCAGCATCTTTAATTCTTGAGTTTGCTGCCGAAAGGTTTTCAGCTGTAATTTCCAGATTGGCGATTGTACTTCCAAGCCTGTTCTGAGCAGCACCGAGATTACCTCTCCTCGTGGACACTGTTCCGATTGCACTGTCAACAAGTGCCAGCATCGACTGTGCATTTGATGCTGTGTCTATACTTGACACCGTAGCACTGAGTCCAAGAGCTGATGAGTTGATGTCTCTCAATGAACCGCCGCTTACAGAAATTCTGTCATTGGCAGTGTTGTTGATTCCGACCTGCAATGACACACCATTTGCGCTCAATGTTCCGTCCAGAAGTTTCAGTCCGTTAAACTCTGTCGTGTCGGAAATTCTCGTGATTTCAGTCTTGAGGTCACTAAACTCCGTCTGGAGAGCTGTCCTGTCAGATGTTGACAGAGTGCCTGTAGCTGCCTGAGTTGAAAGCTCTCTCATCCGAGTGAGAATATTATGGATCTCGTTCATTCCGCCTTCAGCTGTCTGCACAACACTGATGCCGTCCTGGGCGTTTCTGACAGCCTGGTTAATACCTCTGATGTGGGCGGAGAGTTTCATGGAGATGGCCATTCCGGCAGCATCATCCTTTGCAGAGTTGATTCTGAGACCTGAGGATAATCTTTCTACAGATCTTCCCAGGCTGTTCTGAGTGTTCTTGACGTTTCTCTGAGCATTCAGAGAGAATAGGTTGGTGTTAACTACTAGTCCCATGGTTTCCTCCTTGATATTCGTCAATATGTCTCTCGACGTTCTCCTGTCCGGACATCTGACTTTTTTCGGCTTCCGTGCCGTTTTTTTGGCAAACTTATGTCTGCCCTTTCATGCTAAGGATTAGGTCAATTTATTGTGCTTTGCAAAATGTCTGCTCTGCACCTTTCTTTTTCCATCACCCCTTTCTTGACCGTCTCCGTTCTCTGTTCTTAGTTTACTTATCGGCATTTTGAAGCAAAACTTTAGGATAAACTGTAAAGTTTTTTTCCAACAAGCATGTAAGAGAAAAACCCTTATTTATCTAAGTAATTGCGAATATTAAGGAGAGGGTACAGTCATTAAAAAATCTCAATATTATTTAGATATGCAAAATCGTACAGGAAAATCTTTCAAGGATTGTATTATGAATAACGTCAGAAAGGAATTAATAATCAGTATCCACAGCGGCACGAAAGAAGAATTTCATATTACTTCTGCATATGATCGATCCGCTTTTTCCAGTACTACCTGCACACCTTTCAGTAACCGCGAATTGATCACTATCGGGCCCTGAAAATTAGCGATAACATCGTCTCCATCAACTCTCATGGTTACGAGAATAGCCAGATCTTCGTCATTTTCAATCTCGATGAACTTCTTTACAGAGCTATCCAGTTCAAGAGAGTATTCCGCTACAACAAGATCGGGAGATATGACGATAAATGCTATATCAGGGTCGTCAACGGACTGCAGCCACTTTACCGTGGTATCTTTATGATCTATGAGAATAAAGCCTTTCATATCGGGCAGACCGACAAGACCGGAAGGGAAATGAATGATCTTCTCCTTATTTACTTCCAGTTCACCGAATCTGGATGTGTTCAGTTTCATTCCTTTGACCTCAGCGCCTTGTTAATTTTTGCAAATTCGTCCATAAAAAGATTTGCAGCCTTCATGTTTTCTTCCTTTATCTTCTCAAATAATTCTTTGCGGTAAATTCTGAGGTCTGAAGGCGCGTCAATACCCAGCCTGACCGTATTTCCCTTTATCTGAATAACGGTGATCGTAATATCATCACCAAGTTTTATTGATTCGTCTGACTTCCTTGTCAACACCAGCATCCTGCTTCTCCTGAATGTACTCTCTTATTTTTTATTGCATAATACGCTGTTTCCCGGTTTATTGTCCAGTCAAAGCAGATTCATTCGATAACTGCGGCATCTATTATCTTAAGAAATTCAGTAAAGAACGGGACAGGATATCAGCTCCCGATTGTCTCAGTGACTCCAATGCTACTTCTGTTTTTGAAATTTCCGTCACGGCCTCGGCAATATCAGTATCTACTGTTTCAGACAGAAATCCCTTTAAGGTATAATCCCTGTTCTCAATACTGCTCTTGAGATTGTCAAGACGATTCAGTCGCGCACCTATGTCAGCGCGGACATTTGCTACCTGGTCAAAGGCACTGTCTATGTCGGTGATCGCATTCTCGATTCCTGTCTGGTTATTGGCCATGAGATCATTGTACAGAATATCGAGAGTTTCCATATGGGTTGTTCCACCGACACTGAAGACCTGATCGCCCGGGATATTTATCGCCATTGTGGTATTCCCGTCAATAACAACTTTAATCTCTCCTGAATCGCCCTGATAGTTAAACCCGGGGCCCGACCCAAATGGAGACGTATCGGTTTTGAATCCGGAAAAGATATGTCTGTTTTTAAAACTGCTTCCGGACAGTCGGAAAACCTCATCTCTCAGACTCCCGATTTCCTTTGCTATTGAAGCGCGGCTCTGCTGTGTCTGGGTGCCGTTCGCTGCCTGAAGTGCCAGTTCCCGTGCTCTCGATAATACATCTTCCATTGAAGACATGGCTGTGTCGGCAAAACTCAGGTTTGATTCTGCTTCATTGATATTTTCTTTGTGCTGTTGAAGTTCGTTAATGCTTACTCTGTAATCCATGGAACGCATCATTCCCGTAACATCGTCTGAAGGCTTGTTTATCTTTTTCCCCGTCGCAAGCATATTGGTCCAACGGGACAGTGTCCTCAGATTGTTATGAAAAGACCTGTTCAGCTGATTAAACATTGAAGCGGTCGCTATTCTCATAGGTTTATTATTGTCTCCATAAGTTCATCTGTTACTCTGAGTATTCGCGCACCTGCCTCATACATATGCTGAAACTGCAAAAGCTTTGCAGCCTCCTCATCAAGGTTTACTCCTGATACAGCATCTCTTTTTTTCTCCAGTTCAAACCTCAGGTTATCGTCATAGGTAAGACTGTCCTGAGCCGCCCTGCTTGTGATGGCGACATCGGAAACTATTCCCTGGTAGTAACCTTCAAAGGTTGAAGTGTTCAGATCGGAGACCCCGTTCTGATGCAGCTGTATTATTTCGAGTGCCTTTGTATTGTCCCCGGGGAGGCTTGCATTGGAAGATGAGGCGGCGACCTTCAGCGTATCTGTGAGAGCAACATTCATATTCCTTATAGCCCCTCTCAGTGGACTCACAAGAAAGCTGTCACTCGCTGCCGGCGCTCCGTCAATGACCACATCAATCCCGTCAAAGCTTATTGTATTTCCCGCGGTGTACGCGCCGGACGTAACCAGAGCCCCCGATTGGCGGTTGTAGATTTCGTAATTTGCTGCATTAGTAAAGTTGATGTCATACTCATCAAGGGTAAGCGCTGAATAATCATTTACCGTCGAAGATGCCACAAACCCTGCAGATGAATATTCTCTTGTAGATATTTGAAGGGCACTAAAAAAATCATTATTTGTCGTGCTGTCAAGACCGTATCCCGTACTGTGCAGCATATTTGTTTCTTTAGTTATGGAAGCCATCAGCTTCCTTAAATCATGGAGTGAATTGTCTTCTATATCCTCCCTGACCGAGATTAATCCCCCTAACTGACCTTTCTGAAATACAGAGCTTACATCTCGTCCTCTCAGATACACGTTATTCTTTCCATCCAAATCGACCTGGGTTGATAGTGCATAGGCATTCTGGTCATTCACAAGACTCTTTCCGCCGGCAAGTATAGATACCCGATTGTTTCTGTCCTCATACCAGGTGTAATCCATAAGTTCAGCAAGGGCAATCATCTGTCTGTCCCTTTCATCCCTTAAATAACTGGCGTCTTCGCTTGTAAGGCCTGCCTCAAGCCCTGCAATCTTATCATTTAATGAAGCAATGTTTGATGTCAAGGCATTTATGTCACTCACTACGGTATTGATATCACTATTGATCTGCTTGAGATTGTCCGTAATAGAGCTTTCCATCTGCCGTGCTGTCTGTACAAGCGCTCTCGCCTTTTCCAGGAGTGCTGTTCTCGGGGCCTGATCTTCAGGATTATTTGACACATCCTGCCATGAATCAAGATATTCCTTTAAAGGTGTAGCGAGTCCAAGGTCAAGGGCTTCATTGAATATCTGTTCAACATGGCTCAGTCCCCGATCAAGTGCATATGACCTGCCATAGCTCTGATTTTGACCGATAAGCTGAAGATGAATAAACTTGTCATGATGCCTTCTTAAGTCGACATCACCGATACCCCGTCCGATTTCATTTCCGTCTATCTGGACCGGGTTGGCTATTTTAAGAATTGCTTCGTGCCTGCTGTATCCTGGAGTATTGACGTTCGCTATATTATTGCTTATTGCGTTCAGCGCAGTCTGGCTTGCAAAAATTGCAGACTTACCGATATCGAGGAGTCCGAATAAAGACATCTATGTCTCCTTAGACAACAGCATTCCGGTCGTCTGTGAATTATTTTCAGATTTAAATATGCTGAAAAACTTTGTATTTGTCCTTAAATAATTAAGTGAGCGGTCTATCAGAATCGAGTTAAATCTGTTCATTTCCTCTATACTCTGAAGGAGTGACAGCAACTGTGAACGCAAATCAGGAAACTCTTTGTTGCCTGTCGCTTTTCCGAGCTCTTCCAGATTGATATCACTGCCCAGCCCGTTGTGGTCAGCACACTGCATGGTCAGTCGCTGCCTCTCTTCTTCAAGGAGCCTGAGTTTCATAATGACAGTATCTTTTTCCTTTGATATCTCCTCGACCTTCTCCGATTCAATGTCAATGAGGCATTTCCGTTCCTTTTTCAAGAGCTCATTGAGCACCTTGTAGGCATTGATTTGTTCCTTCAGTATGTCAGTGAGCGCTTTCTCTGATGTCATATTTCTTCGAGGACTTTCTCGGCAACTTTCAGTGAGTCGATATTGTAATTACCGGAATCAATGGCCTTTTTTACTTCCTCAACCCGATCAGTTCTGATATCAGGCAAGTTTTCTATCAGGCCCTTCAGTTCATGTATTTCACGGGATCTTCCCGACAGGCTTATTTTGTCGCTGCCAGCCTCCTCGCTTTGCGTACTGTCTATCTTCCCGGCATCCTGGTTTTTATTCAGTTCCTGAACCTTATTGTAAAGCTCTTTCCCTTCAACCGGATTATTACCATCTATCTTCATCTTGTTACCCCCTTTTCTTGCAACTGCGTCATGTCAAACACCGTCTTTCCTTCATACATTCGGTGCATCTCCCCACTGTAAATTCTCTTTACAGTTACTGGGTTTATTATCGGCACTTTCAAGAAAAACTTTAGTGCTCTCATTTGTTATTGTCTTTTTATTCATTACTATTCTGTTCATTGGCGCCTGCCGCTCTTTCAAGTGACTGAATGATGGCATCTTGCAGTCCAAGTCCCCTTTCAGCAAACAGTTTAGAGACTTCCATATCGAAAAGACTCATGTAGGTACCATGCCCGTTTCCTTTTTTTTCCACTGACATGTTCTCTGCCGATTCTCTCATGGTCTTTAATAACTGGTAGGCAAAGAGTGATTCCATTTCTTTCGCGACTTTTTTTATGTCAGCATTTGAATTGATGAGCTTTGGAGCTCCATCTTTTGCGGATGTGTTCACCACTTTCTCTTCATAACGCTGGATAAGTGCGGGTAAATCGATCATATTATCTCCAGTTCCGCCCTCAAGGCACCTGCTGACTTTAACGCCTGCAGGATGGATATTAAATCACGGGGAGTCACTCCCAATGCATTCAGTCCCCTGACTACCTGTCCGAGCGTAATCCCTGAAACGGGAATAAGAGACGCCTTCTGTTCCATCACGGAGACGCTCGTTCTGGGAACCACCACCGTTGCAGAATTCTTGGGAGAAAAAGGAAGTGGCTGGGAAACTTCCGGCAGTTCATTGATTTCTATGGCCAGTGAACCATGGGCAATAGCCACAGGAGCTATCCGGACGTTACTCCCAATAACGATGGTACCCGTTCTTTCGTTTATAACAACCTTTGCAGCCATATCGACCTCGACATCCAGCTCTTCGATTCTCCCTATCAAACCCACAAAGTTATCTCTATACATAGATGGCACTGCCACTTTCACCGATGAAGGATCAGTCGCAAAGGCATATTCACCCTTGAACGCTTCATTGATTCGCGACGATATTTTATCTGCTGTTGCAAAATCAGCCTTTTTAAGAAAGAGTCTGATTTCATCTCCCTTTCCCAGCGTGAATAAAGGCTCTCTTTCTATAGTAATCCCTTCGGGGACTTTCCCTGCAGTCGGGTGATTCTTTTGTGCCAATGCGCCGACACCCTCTGCCGAAAAACCTCCGATAGATACAGGTCCCTGGGCGAGGCCATAGACCTCGCCGTCAGGACCTTTGAGGGGGGTAAGAAGTAATGTTCCACCCTGTAGACTGCTCGCATCGCCAATAGTCGAGACGAGCGCATCGATTTTCATACCTGGCTTTGCAAAGGGCGGCAGTGTCGCCGTTATAATAACCGAAGCCAGGCTCTTTGATTTGAAGGCATCAGAGTCGATCGTCACTCCCATCCGTTTCAGCATATTTGAAATGCTCTCTATCGTCGACTTTCCCTTGTCGCCTGAACTGTCAAGCCCGACGACAACGCCGTATCCGATGAGCTGATTGTCCCTTACTCCTTCAAATTTTGCTATGTCCTTAATACGATCGGCGTATACAGAAGTGAGAAGTGAGGAGTGAAAAGTGAAAAGTGCAAGTAGAAGCGCCAATAATATTCTTATGCTCATCTTCATATCTTTCCTTTTAGTGTCCATCATTTAACTCCTGACTCTCAACTTTAACCTTTCAACTCTTAACTTATTAAAAGGGCCACACATGATCAAGTGCCCTGACCATCCAGCCTGGATGCTGCTTTTCCTGAATAACACCGTCACCAACATAATACACTTGGGCATCAGCAATCTTGTTGCTGAATATGGCATTGTCTGACGAAATGTCGTCAGGCCTGACCATACCCGTAAGAACCAGAATCTGCTTCTCATTGTTTATCGTCAGTTCTTTTCGTGCCTCCAGCATGAGATTGTTATTCGGCAGTACCTCGACTACCTTGGCCGTGATGGTTGCAATGAGTTGCCCTTC
>CALZGI010000310.1 GCA_945786855.1 Thermodesulfovibrionia bacterium
TAACGTCACGCATGAAAATGTAGTTAAAATAAAAGAAGCTTTCAAAGAGTTGTATGGAGTTGATTATGAAGCTGTTAAGAATCCTCCACCTCCAGACCCTAGATTTTCTTCACCAGATAGTACTTGGCAGATATATAAATAAGCTTTGATATCGGGTGATCTTGATTCTGTTCGACTTTGTCTCTCCCATGAATTTGCAAAAAAACATATTCAGATCATGAATGCTTTAGGAAAGACAAGGATGAAGAAAATGGCAATGGCAATGAAACCTATACAAAAGATAGAACAGGATAAGTTAAATGCCAAATATCGTATCAGAAAAACTCAGACCGTGAATGGTCAAGAAAGGGAAATAACTCACTACATTTATTTTGTAAAAGTTTTAGGCAATTGGAAAATTGCGCAGTATTAATACATAACAAGCCACTGCACCGAATGTGCTTAATCCCACCGCAAGTGACCGCAAAATCCCATCTAGCCTGATCGACAAATCCCATTTTGATTGACCGGTAAATCCCACGTAGATTGACCGGCAAATCTCAATTTAAGTGACCGATTTTCAACGGAAATGGGATTTTCATTCAATTGCTGTATCTGAATTGAAATTTATTGGTTATTGTAGTCCTCCAATAATTCATTCAAGGAGGATGCTTAGTGGCCAAAAAGAAAACGAGGACTGTAATGCGAAAAGTCAGAGAGGTGTTACGACTACATTTTGACAGCAGGTTAAGTAACCAGCAGATAGCTGATGCACTACGAATATCAAAGACAAGTGTATTTAATATTCTGGAGAGATTTAGAAAGTCTGAGGTAAGCTGGCCCATTCCTTCGGACCTGTCAGACGCAGACTTTGAAGGGTACATATATAGTGAAAAGCCTTCAAATAAGAAAAAAAATCAGTTACCGGATGTTAAGTATATCGATGAAGAATTAACCCGGCCGCACATGACGCTGGAGCTTTTATGGAATGAGTATACCCGGAACAATCCGGAGGGTCTGAGCAGAAGCAGTTTTTACCGGCATTATCGGAACTATCGAAAGAGTCTGTCAATCAGCATGAAAGTAATCCATAAGGGAGGAGACAAAGTTTTTGTAGATTATAGCGGAGAGGGGTTACGGTATTTTAATCGTGATACAGGCAAATGGGTAAAGACAGAGTTCTTTGTCAGCAGCTGGGGGGCCAGCAGTTACAGTTATGCTGAATGCACAGAGAGTCAAAATGGTCAGGACTGGGTAGGATCGCATATTCGGGCAGTTCAGTATTTTGGGTGTGTGCCGAATGCCTTTGTCCCGGACAATTTGAAAAGTGGGGTAACAAAGGCAAACTTCTATGAGCCTGATATCAATGCACTCTATGGGAAATTTGCCGAACATTACGATACGGTTATTCTGCCTGCCCGGGTACGGAAACCGAAGGACAAACCCGTTGTAGAGAGCAATGTCCTTCACCTGCAGCGATTCATATTCGGCAGGCTTCGGAATCACACGTTCCTCTGCCTTGCAGATCTGAATCAGGCAGTAGGGGAGGCATTGGAGCTTTATAATGACCGCCCTATGCAGCAATACAAAAAATCTCGCAAGGAACGCTTTGAACTGCTAGATAAGCCCTATGCAAAGCCGTTACCTTCAGAGCCGTTCAAGTTCACCCGGGTGAAATATGATGTCCGCGTGGCACCGAATTATCATATAGAATTTGATAAACACTACTACAGCGTTCCCCATGAACTTGCGCGTCAATGTGTCGACGTGTATCAGATCAACAATATCCTGGAAATCTACCATGACGGCACCCATATCTGTCGCTATAAGAAAGAGCCGCCGAATTACCGGTATACGACAAGAGATGACCATATGCCGTCAAATCACCAATTTGTCAAAGGCTGGTCAGCTCCCTGGTTCATCGACCAGGCCCATAAAACCGGTACTGCCATGGCAGAGCTGGTAACCAGGGTGATGAAGAACAGGAAACATCCGGAACAGGGATTTCGCACGGCAATGGGACTATTGAATCTTTCCAGGAAATATCCGAAAGAGCGGGTAGAAAAAGCTGCTCAGCGAGCGATGTTCTTTGGCAATCTGACCTGTAAAGCAATGAAGGCGATTCTGGATCAGGGCCTTGAAGAACAGAGGATACCTCAAAAACAAAATCAGAACAACAAGGTTGTCCTGCATGAAAATATCAGAGGACAGCACTATTACAACCATTAACCGTTAACGTAAGGAGGAGACAATGCATTTAGAACAAACACTGCATCAAATGCGCAGCATGCGTCTTGCTACCATGGCTGCCTGTCTTGAACAGAGACTCACAAACGGCGATCACCGGGATCTGAGCCATGAGGAGTTCATCTCACTTTTGGTAGAAGATGAGTTTACTGCCAGAAACAACAGGCGTCTGTCCCGGATGATCGGCAGGGCAAACTTCAAACCGCACCAGGCCTGTATTGAGAACATCCATTATGAGTCCTCTCGTGGTTTTGCGAAAGCGGACATCATGCAGTTTAAATCAAAGAGCTGGATTGAAAACGCCCAGCACGTTATTCTCACCGGTTCTACCGGAACAGGGAAAACCTATATTGCCGAAGCTCTCGGCCTTCATGCCTGCAAGATGGGATACCCTACCCAAAAAGTAAAATACAAAAGATTGTTTGAAGAAATTCAGGCGGCAAAAGGAACCGGCGTGTATCTGAACTATCTGCGGAAGCTGCAAAAGATTAAAGTTCTTATCATTGATGATTTTGCCATGCAGCCAATAACACAGGACCAGCTCTGCGAGCTGATGGACCTCATTGAAGAGCGCGACCAGTTAGGTCCGGTTATTATTACGACGCAATATCCCCCGAATAAATGGCATTCTCTCTTTGATGATCCAACGATTGCTGATGCTATATGTGACCGGCTTATTCCTGTCGCAATAAAACTGCATCTCAAGGGAAACTCTTTAAGAGGGGAAAAAGGCCCAATAGAGAAAAAACGGCTTTCATAATTGAGCTGTAATCGATTTTTGGAGGCACGGACGATCTCTGGCCTATGCTGATTTCAGCCATATGGAGCAAAGATCAAAAGTTACAGGTGTAACGCAGATGATTCGTGAAAAGCCAAAGGTATTATAGCCGGGTATAAACCTGGAGAATAAATCTGAAACTCAAAAAAAAAGGAGAAATACAGTAAAAAAGCTTGAACAAAATGACCGATTTCTATATCGTAAATGAAAAGATCACTTATAATAAATTCATTGGCTTCTGAATGAGATAATTCCGGTCAATCTAAATGGGATTCGCCGGTCAACTTCGTGGGATTAGGCATTTACTTGACACTTTAAAGTCACCTCATTTCTATATCATTAATTTTTATCATCTAACGATATCTATACTACGTAAAAGGGACTGATCAGCCAGTCCCGATTATTTCAAAATTATATACTTCCCTGAACAAAGATGTACAGAAAAAACTGCATAAAGGAGGAAAGTTATGAAGAAGAAGACGGTGAGCTACAAAAGGCATCAGGAGAGGACGCGCAAGATTTCAGGGATGAAGGTAATCGGGATTGATCCGGCTAAGGAGAAGCATCAGGTGACGGTTATTGATGAGCATGGGATTCAGATGGGCAGTTCATTTTCTATCAATGTATCGCACAAGGGGTTTAATGTGGATTTGTGGAAGAGGCTCGGGAAGATGCTGGGGAAATTCAGGAAAGAGGAAGTTGTCTTTGCCATAGAGAGTTCATGCGATCTGTGGAGAGTTTTTGCCGGGTATCTTCATAACAGGGGGTATGCAGTAGTGCTTGTAAGCCCGTTAGTTACTTACAAGACCAGGTCCACTATTAATAATGACTTTTCAAAGACAGATCCAAAGGACGCGTACCTGGTGGCAGAGAATGCCCAGGGCGGAAAATACAATGAATATATGAGCTACACCCCTGAGATAAACAAACTGCACAGTCTGTGCATAGCCCATGACAAGCTGACAAAAGACAGAAACAGAATCATATTGAGGCTGAGGGCGCTTATGGAGGAGATATTCCCTGAATACCTGAAGTGCGTACATGTGGAGATACAGACATCTCTCTATTTGCTTGAGAAGTACTTTCTGCCGGAACATTTTCAGAAGCTTGATGTAGATGAGGAGGAATGGAACATACGGAGGATATCAAATGGCAATCATAATGCAGATACATTAAGGAAGATCAAAGAGCATGCACACAAGAGCATAGGGGTAGGAAAGACCGGAGAAGAAGATGGTGTGAGAATAACACTTGATGCCTGGATCTCTCAGTTGAGGCTGATCAACAGGCATCTGAAAGAGATCGGCAATAAAATGATAGAGCTGGCAAAAGAGACCGGATTTTTTGAGATACTGGTATCAGTGCCCGGTATATCGGACATATCGGCAGCGAGACTGATCGGTGAATGCAGGGATCTGAAGCTTTTTACCCATTACAAACAGATAGAGAAGATGGCGGGATCAAACCTGAGGATTTCGGACTCTGGCAAATATAACGGGATGCGGATAATCAGCAGACTTGGAAACAGGAGATTATTAAAGCTCATCTATATAATGACTACGCAGACTGCGAGGTTTATGCCTGATGTGAGGATAAAATTCCTGAGACGGCAGATGAAGAGAAAGAGTTATCGGAGGAATATCATCGCCTCCTCTTCAATACTATTGAGAATACTGATGGCATTAATAAAAGAGAAGCGAACCTATGAAATCAGAGAAGATAAAGTAAAGGAACTGGAGAAGCTTGAGCTTAAATTCAATCCAGACAAAGAGAAGAAAAAGACAAGCAGGAAGAAAAATAAAAAGAAGTCACTTATAAAGGCAGCATAGGTCATGAACAAGTCATTCTGGATAGGTACTCAGATATGGGCTGGACCGATAAAACCGCATAGAGGGCATTTGTGAGGTTCGTTTTCCGAGCAATCATGCGTCTGCACCTATAAATTAGATATATTCATTTGTTCTTTGACAATTGAGAAATAATAATTTGAGACGTTCGGGAATAAAAGACGTGAAGAAGAGGCCCCTCTTGATCTCAGAGGCCTCCCGGAGCGGCCTGGCGTTGATGACGGTGGAAGGTATTGATCAGATACGCTTCGTCTAACAGATTACCGGGCCGTCCCGGTCTTCACGGATCGAATAAGAATAGTCGTTATATTGTAACGAAAGTAAGCCTAGATCGGAAGACATAGAAAAAGGGACCTCCGTTCCGGCATAATGCCTTTGTTCAGAGCCAACAGGATACGTGCGTCTCAAACATGGGAAGGTATGACTTGAAATATATCGATTTACTGTCAAAGATCAGAGAAATATTTTTTTTAGTTTAATTTTTTACTTGACAACGTGGGAAGTAGTCCTCATGACTGACGAGTACCAGTAGCGTATTTAAAAGCATAAAGATGATTTGAACTACTTAATTCAATCAAA
>CALZGI010000311.1 GCA_945786855.1 Thermodesulfovibrionia bacterium
TGCGGGCAAAATTATCAAGCTCAAGCCCGGCATCGAGCGCGGCCTGTACATAGGTTATGCCGTTGGCCAGGGTGAACGCCACTTCCTGAACTGCAGTGGACCCGGCCTCACGGATGTGGTAGCCCGAGATGGAAATGGTATTAAATGCCGGGGTACGCTCTGTGCACCACTTAAAAATATCAGTTATCAGACGCAGACTGGGTTTGGGCGGAAAAATATATGTGCCCCGTGCAACGTATTCCTTGAGGATATCGTTCTGTATTGTACCCTTCAGTTTGTCCGTCTCCACTCCCTGCTTTTCCGCCACAGCAACATACATGGCAAGCAATACTGCGGCAGGTGCGTTTATGGTCATAGAGGTAGAGACTTTATCAAGTGGGATCTGATCAAAAAGAATTTCCATATCAGCAAGGGAATCGATGGCCACCCCGACCTTCCCCACTTCGCCTGCAGCCATGGGGTGATCAGAATCGTAACCGATCTGGGTCGGAAGATCAAAGGCAATTGAAAGACCGGTGGTTCCCTGGTCCAGCAAATATCTGTAACGGAGATTTGATTCCGAAGCAGTTGAGAAACCTGCATACTGGCGCATGGTCCATAGCCGTCCGCGATACATGGTGGGCTGCACTCCCCGTGTATAGGGATATCGTCCGGGGAAGCCTGTGTCTAGGAGATACTCGTCATCTACTTTGTCTGGCACGGCAAGCCTGTCGATTTCCTCACCGCCATGATTTGTGAACTTCTCCTTCCTCTCAGGAAAACGGCTGAGGCTCGATGCCAGCTCTTTTTCCTGCCAATCTTTATATTCAGGAGGTTTTCCCATGACAATTATCCTATTTACATAAAATTGACCTTCGGTTCCCTGAAGGTTGTTTTCGTGAGTATTTTACTAAGCAGTTCATAAGTATGATCGCATGACTTGTCACTCCGGCTTGTCCGGAGTCTTTCTCCAAGTAGATTCCCGACAAGCGGGAATGACATCTTACTTGCGTACTTTCGAGTATTTCCGAATTCCGAAATCATTTCTGTTCCAGTAATTTTACAGCCTGCAGGCGCGGATCACCTTTCCGTTCAGTCCCTGAATTTTTAATCTTCTCTATAATCGACGGCTTTATCATTTCAATGGCCCAGTCCAGCACTTCAAGGTCATAAGCCTTGTCCCTTCTTGTTCTCCGTTCGCCGCTTTTTCTATGTGACGCATCAACAGTTTCAATCCCCGCGATCAGATCTTCTATGCCTTTGCCTTCCGAAGCCACTGTCGTGTACACCTTCGCGTTTTCATTCCCCTTCTCGCCACCTTCTCTGGCAATAGACTCCATATCCATAGCAAGGGTTTCCGCCCCCGCACAGTCCGCCTTATTTACGATCAGGAGGTCGGCCACTTCCAGCAGCCCTGCCTTCATTGCCTGAATGTCATCGCCAAGGCCCGGAGCGAGTACCAGCGCCGTGATGTCTGCAAGCCTGATGATATCCATTTCCGACTGCCCTACCCCCACGGTTTCAATGATAATTACAGAGCATCCGCTGCCGGCAAGTATCCTCACTGCGGCTCCTGCCGCGGCACACAACCCTCCCAGTCTCCCCCTCGCAGCCATGGAACGGACAACTACATCCTGATCAAGGGCATGCCCCATCATCCGGATCCGGTCACCGAGAATGGCACCGCCTGAAAGGGGTGAAGAAGGGTCAACTGCAATAACCCCCACTCTTTTTCCCTGCAAGCGGTAATTTGAAATTATCCGGTCGGTCAATGTGGACTTCCCGGCCCCTGGAGGACCGGTTATCCCCAGGACCGTTGCCTGATCGACAAGCGAATCATCAAGTGATGAGAGTATTTCATCTGCCTGAGGATCATTTTCTTCCACAAGGGAAATGGCCCGAGCGATTCCTCTCGGGTCACGGTCTCTCAGTCCCTTTAGTATCTGTTCACTCATCATCAAAAGCGTATCTCCGGCACTCTTTTTATTTAAGAGTCTTTTTTTATCTCCCTCTTTGCTATAGAGGGGAACAGAGTTTAAGTTCTCCGTTCTTCATGTGCTTCACAGGCACTGCGAAAAGCAGCAATGATCTGCGCCGCAGGAGTCCCGGGGGTGAATACGTCACTGATCCCGGCATCTTTGAGCGGTCCGATATCTTCATCAGGGATAACACCGCCGCCCACGACCGGGATATCTCCGGCCCCTGCATTTTTAAGGGCCTCAACCACTGCCGGGAAAAGGCGCAGATGCGCCCCGGAGAGTGATGACAGGCCCACTGCTGAAACATCTTCCTGAACAGCAGCCGCGGCAATTTCTTCAGGCGTCCTTCGAATGCCGGTATAAACCACCTCAAACCCGGCATCACGCAGGGCACGGGCAATGAATTTAGCGCCCCGGTCATGTCCGTCCAGCCCAGGTTTTCCGATCAATACTCTATGTGTTTTTTGCTCTGGCATTTAATACCCCAAAATTGATAATCAATCTGTCAACAAAATTAAAAAACTCCGGCACAGAATTCACCGAACCTGCCGAGATTATCGCATACATGAATTCCTGCTTCCTTCATGACTGCAATTTTTGACTGGGCTGTTCCGCTGCTGCCGCTTACTATTGCACCGGCATGCCCCATGCGTCTGCCCGTCGGAGCACTTAATCCCGCGACAAATCCTACGACAGGCTTGCTGACTTTTTCAGTGATAAAGGCAGCAGCCTCTTCCTCAGCAGTACCGCCGATTTCGCCTACAAGGACGATACCCTTTGTCTCTGAATCTTCTTCAAAGGCTTTGAGACAATCGATGAAATTTGTTCCGGTAACCGGGTCGCCCCCGATGCCGAGACAGGTTGTCTGGCCGATTCCCTTTATGGTCAGCTGATGCACCACCTCATACGTCAGGGTGCCGGAACGCGATATAACACCGATGGGCCCGCCGGGCTTGTGGATGACACCGGGCATGATACCGATCTTGCACTGGCCCGGCGTAATGATCCCGGGGCAGTTCGGCCCGATGAGCCTGGCTTTTTTTCCTTCCATATAATTCTTGACCCTCATCATGTCGAGCACTGGAATGCCTTCGGTGATAGCGACGATTAAATCGACATCCCCGTCGACAGCTTCCATGATTGCATTGGCAGCAAAGGCCGGAGGCACAAAAATCATGCTGCAGTTCGCCCCGGTATTTTCTACAGCTTCCTTGACTGAATTAAATACCGGTACATTGTCCATCGTCTGCCCGCCCTTCCCCGGGGTCACGCCTGCCACCACCTGTGTACCATACTCAATGCATTGCCGGGTGTGGAACTGTCCTTCTCTTCCGGTAATCCCCTGGACCAGAAGTTTTGTTTCTTTATTAACAAATATTGACATTTTTTTCTATCCTGTTTTCCTGACAGTTCTCAATCAATGCCCGACGATTCCTGTAATTTTTCCTGCTGCATCGTTCAGGTCCTCTGCCGTAATGAGATTCAGGCCTGATGCAGCAAGAATTTCTCTGCCTTTCTCAACATTGGTCCCCTGAAGACGGATCACAACCGGTACATTAATTCCCGTCTTTCTTGCTGCCTTGACAACACCTTCAGCAAGGACATCGCACCGGAGAATCCCGCCGAAAATATTGATCAGGACCCCTTTGACATTGGCATCATTTAAAATGATCCGGAAACCGTTCTCAACCATTTCCTCATCAGCCCCGCCGCCTACATCGAGAAAATTCGCAGGCTCGGCGCCGGCATTCTTGATAAGATCCATGGTGGCCATGGCAAGTCCCGCACCATTGACCATATTGCCCACATTTCCATCGAGGTTGATGTAATTGAGATTGTATTTTGAAGCCTCTACTTCCAGGGGGTCTTCTTCATCGGTGTCCCTGAATTTAAGAATATCCTTTTGCCTGAACAGGGCATTGTCGTCTATTTCTATTTTCGCATCCAGGGCAACCAGAGTCTCCTGAGCAGTAATCACCAGCGGATTGATCTCAAGCAGTGAACAGTCAGTTTCGATAAAAAGTCCGTACAATTTTTCAACCAAAGTGGAAAACTCTCCGGCAAGGGAACCGGTCAGATTGAGACCTGCCGTGATGTCTTTGCATTGACCGGGCTCGATCCCGGTGAGAGGATTAATCAGCACCCTGATTATTTTTTCAGGGTCCTTTGCCGCAACCTCTTCGATATCCATGCCCCCTGCCCTGCTTGTAATGATCATGATCTTTGCAGTAGACCGGTCAGGAATAATCGAAAAATACAGCTCCTGCTCAATATCAAGGCCCTGCTCCACCAGGACTTTTCGGACCTTCTTTCCCTGCGGTCCTGTCTGGGGCGTTACCAGCAGATTTCCCAGTATAGCCGCTGTCATGCTCCTCACGTCATCAAGGCTCCTGGCAATTTTAACACCGCCACCCTTGCCGCGGCCGCCTGCATGAATCTGCGCCTTGACTACAACGGGAAACCCGCCAAGCCTTTCAGCCAAAGCACAGGCATCATCTGTGCTTAGAGCAATGTCACCTTCAGGCACGGGAATATGATGATTTCGAAACAGTTCCTTTGCCTGATATTCATGAATTTTCATTAAACCGCCTTTTTTTCATGGCACTGCTCCGCTTCCTTAGTCACATTGCGTCATTTCACAATTATTGTCATTCCCCGACCTGCCTACCGGCAGGCAGGCTTGATCGGGGAATCCAGGCTTCTCAAGGTATTCTGGTCGAAGCGACTCTTCGCGCAGACTCGCTCCGAGATACCTGCTTACGACCTGCGGGTATGACAGGCAGCATGTAGTTAACTTTGAGACAGGTTCTACCTGCTACATTAATATCCGTGGTTATAAATCTATCCATGAAACTAGCTAAGAAATTGCTCATTAAGGTTGAATTAATTCTAACAGAAACACGCCGAGTCATCAACGTTTTTTATCAGTCAACTGAAGAATGGAGCTCTGACACCCCCCTCTGACTAGAAATTCAAGGCCTGACACAATTGCTCCTTTGACGCTTGCCTGTGTTATAATCGATCGTAATCACGGGGACATGGTTAAGTCAATTACCAATTACTAATTACGAATTGAAGGCCTTATTATGAAACGCAATGTGTTGCGTGATAAGAGTTATGCGTTTGCTTTACGGACTGTGAAGACAAATCAATATCTATGTGACGATAAGAAAGAATATGTTCTGTCAAAACAGCTCTTGAGATCCGGAACTTCTATAGGGGCAAATGTTGAAGAAGCGATCGGCGGCCAGTCAGTAAAAGACTTTTTTGCTAAAATTTCAATTTCCTATAAAGAAGCCCGTGAGACACATTACTGGATAAGGCTATTAACAGATAGTGGTTATATATCAGAGACACAAAGTGTTTCGTTACTGAGTGATTGCGAAGAACTCCTAAAAATCATAACCGCCATCCAACGAACAATGAAATCAGGCGATCCGTAATTAGTAATAAGTAATTATTAATTAGTAATTGGCTACAGCAACACAGGATTAATGCTTTAGTTGATCTATTTATTCCGTCTGCTGATGATTTATTACTGCCGGGATGAAATTCAGCTTGCATATATAAAATTAATAGTATATATTATTAATATATACCTAACAATGGAGGGTTAATATGAAATCCGCAAAGATATTTAAAAACGGACAGAGCCAGGCGGTCCGGCTCCCAAAAGAGTGCAGGTTTGATGATGACCATGTACTGGTAAAGAAATCCGGCAATGTCGTTATGTTAATACCGGAAAAAGAATCGTGGGATTCACTTGTTAAAAGTCTTGACCGATTTTCTGACGACTTTATGTCCGAAAGGCCCCAGCCTCCGGTACAGAAAAGAGAGGGCCTTTAATGAAGTTCATGCTTGATACGAATATATGTATTTATATAATCAGGCAAAAGCCTGCAAAGGTGCTGAAAAAATTCTCTCAATATTCACCGGGGGACATCCTTCTTTCATCTGTAACACTGGCAGAGCTTCGCTATGGAGTTGAGAAAAGCCTGCATGTTCAGCAGAACCGCGACGCATTAAGCGGGTTTATCGTTCCTCTTGAAATCGCTGCTTTTGATGAAAAGGCAGCAGAAGAGTATGGCAAAGTAAGGGCAAAGCTTGAAAAGAAGGGACAGCCGATAGGCTCTATGGATATGCTTATAGGAGCGCACGCACTCAGTCTCGGGGTGGTCCTTGTGACAAATAATACAAAGGAATTCAGAAAAATTAATGGGCTAAAGGTTGAAAACTGGACAAAATAGGGGCGTATCGCAATAAGCCCCTGCATGTTATGTAGACGGGAAATTAAATTACGGTCTCCTGACCGTTACACCTTCAGTCTGACCCCGTGCCAACAAAGAAAAAGAAAATGACGATTGACGATTTACGATTTACGAAGTAAAAAAAGATCGTCGTTCTCAGTTATCCGTTCCTTCGTCACCTTGCCTACCGGCAGGCAGGTTCGTCAATCGCTATTCGTCAATCGTCATTTTCAGTTCCATCCGTTCCTTCGTCACTCGTCAATCGCTACTCGTCATTCGTCAATCGCTACTCGTCAATCGTCATTTTCAGTTCTATCCGTTCCTTCGTCACTCGTCAATCGCTACTCGTCATTCGTCATTTTTTGTTCATTTTTCTTTGCTCCCTAAAAAACAGGATTTAATCACATTCATAGCTGCAGGTTTTAGTTGACATTTATACACATGAGCTGAAAAATATTACCATTCCACATCAAAGAGGAGAAAAGATAATGATGCTAAAACCTCAAGAGGTGCTTACATGTGATGTATTGGTTATCGGCAGTGGCGGAGCAGGCCTGAGAGCGGCCATTGTCGCCCGATCGAAGAACGTTGATACGCTTTTGGTCTCTAAATCCA